>JBCCHP010000037.1:0-11206 GCA_039028675.1 Pseudomonadota bacterium
ACGATACACCAGTAGCAGAAAGCCAATCGTTTTGGAACCCGCATGTGGTACTGGGCGTTTGCTTATACGCTTGTTAAAGGCAGGTTATGATTGTACTGGTATGGACATCAATCCTCATACGCTGCGATACCTTAGACAAAAACTAATCCGTAATCAGTTATCTGCTCAATTGTTTGAGGCAGATATGGCAGAGTTTCAATTGCAGCATCGATTTGATGCGGCTTTTTGCACCGTCGATACCTTTCGACATTTGTTAACAGAAAAAAAAGCACTCTCCCATCTGAAATGTATGGCTAATGTCCTGAAACATGGTGCAATTTATATTATTGGTATGCATTTAGTAACGGATACCAGTCCGGGAGTAGTCACAACTCGATGGTCCCATAGTCGTGGACAACTGACTGTTAAAACGATCATGAAGGCTATTAAGCTTGATATGAAGCAAAGGCTAGAGACATTAGAAGTGATTTTAAAACCGGAAACTAAACAAAAAACACTTCAATCCTATCAATCAATTTATCAATTACGCACCTATACCTTACGGCAGTTTAAAAAACTGATAAAAAAATCAGATAAGTTCGAAATTGTTGAAGCATTTGATGAATATTATAATAGTCAAGAGCCAATTATCTTAAATAATGAAATAGACTATGCAGTATTTATTTTAAAACGTCTTTAGGCTATTTGATCTTTCTTCTTCAATAAGTATCGGACTTCAATATGATGCCATAGCATCAAGCCAGGTAAATCAAATACCAATTCACGTATGCGAATCGCTAATGATACTGCCAAACCAACCTCAGGACTTAGTCCAACCAGTGAACCAATTAATATAAAGCCACCTTCTTGTACGCCATAACCATTAGGGATAACAAATGCGATATCAGTAATGATCTGCGTTAAGCTTTTTAACATGATGGCTTCGATGATCGATATTGGAAAGCCAAGTAAATAGCAAGCCAGCCAGACTTCTGCTGTTGATAAGACTAATCCGACTGTGCGCCAGAATATAGACTGAGTAAAACGTTTTTTATTGGAATAGAGTGAACGTACAACATCATCAACCTGATGTGCATTGGTAGTAATTTGTCCCCACTTATCGGAAGATGTAAATTTACCAACTAACTTAGCAGAAAATCCAAACATGCCTTTTCGTTGTAAAAACATAAAGCCAATTACATTAAAGCTAAGCACTAATGTGCCAAATGCAATATACATGGCAAGTTGATTATCCATTGCCAGATACAGCATTAATACTGTGCCAATAATTGCCCATGGTACTAGTGCCAATGCCTGCACAGCTTTATCAACCATGACTGACGCACTGGCATCAATACCATCTCTACCCCATAAGATTAATAACCTTGCTTTGGCGATTTCGCCACCAATGGTTGCGACAGGTAATAATGTATTGATGGCACGTCCCATCCACAAACTCATCAAGAGTTCTTTAAAAGGAGGGATTCGCTTTACTGGGAATAAATAATTCCATCCATATACTTGTATGATAAAGCTTGGTAACCAGATAACAGGTAAGGTTAATAACAGCCAGCCACCTTCCGATAAGACATTGATGATTTCAGCAAGACCTTGCCATGCAATTAATAGCACCAGCACGATCAGGCCAATCAATAAGCCAATATAAGACAAGATATTTATCATAGAATAAATTTATTATGCAGAAGTGGCCTGACGACGACGTTGAATCATATCGCGAGTAATAAAGATTGCGACAATTGGTGTACATATTGCGGCAAGTATTAAAATTATCTTGCCAAACCCTAACACGACGCCAATTGGCACGATAGCTATTGCATCATCTGGATCAAATCCTGCAAATGACTGCATGGCTGCAGCATCAGCATTCACTTCAGTTGCGAGTTGCACGACGACATACAAAATAATACTGATACAAATACCTGCAATTAGTCCCATGATGAACGCCCATATACCGAGTTGGCTATCCATACAGGCAATTCCAATTCCAATAAATAACGCAACATTACAGATAGCATCCGTAACGAGATCATAAATCGCACCAAATCTGGATGTTTTTCCAGTCATCCTTGCCAATTCACCATCAGCTCGATCCAGTAACATGGAAATTAAAAAACATACTGCACCTGCCATATTCAGTCCAAATTCACCAACTGTGAAACATCCAGCAGCAGTCAAACCAAATATAAGGCGTCCGGTTGTCAATTGATTCGGTGTCACGGGTGTATTCGCTAGCGGTTTCACCATGACGCGGGAGATTTTGTGTATCCAGGTGTTATAACTCATCTTTAAAAAGACGTTGTATTAATAGCTTATCGGTGAAAAAGAAAAAGCGAATCATACAGTTATCCCTATTCACTGTCACTGTACTCTTAGCCTAGATGAACCTCAAAAGGAACTTTTTTGTGAATGTTACGCATATCACTTTATTATTGGAATTTCATTGTCTTACGGGAATTATTAGTTAATATTTCAGACTAAATCTTAAATAGGGATAAAAATTAAGAAGTAAATAGAACTTATGAATGATCGGCTCAAATATATATTGATCACTGGCTTAGTGTTACCTGTCGAAGTGGTGGCAGGAAATACTGAATTGGACTGTAATCAAAGCGATATTAACTATGTAGAACAACCCGGAATGACGCGTGCTGAGCGACTAGAAGCGATGAATCGCGCTTTTTTCGAATCGGTAAATCGTTTTGATGAATGTAATTTATCTGTAAATAGTAGCGCTAGTTCTTCAGCGGCAAATCCTTCCTCCTCATTTGATGCACAGGAAAATAGTGATAATGTTTCCGGTTCAGAAGGAAGTGAGTCCGAGGCATTAAATAATCAGGGCCAAGCATCCGTTGCCAGCAGTGGTTTAAGTGGAACAGAAGTAGAAGTCATTGATGATTCCATCGTTAAAGATACATTGGAATCGACAACTGATGATTTGGAAGCAACCGAGAATATACAAGTTGCTAATACCGGTCCGATTGGTCAGGGTAAAACACCAGAAGATATTCCAGAAGCAAATAATGATGATGTTGTCGCTGCCCAGATAAGATTAGCGGCAGAAATAGAAACCGATCCTGAGAAAAAAGAAAAACTCTGGAATGAATATCGTAAATACAAAGGATTACCACAACAACCATGAGTGATTACACAACATTTAACAAAATTGTCGCGACGCTGCTAATTTATTCACAGTTCTTACTAGGCTGTGTCGCTAATAGTCCTGGAGGCAATGTCAAACCGGGACCTAAACCTTCTACTAATTATGAAACTCAATCTGTAAGCCCAGATTCATTTCCGGTTGTCTCAACCAAAACAAAACTTGATGTTGTGATTCCTGTGTTCGATCCTGGTTTAAGTGAACAGGCTGAGAACTATGAGGAAGAAGGAATCTGGCCTGAGTTAAGACGTGCTGAAGCAAATCGCTTTGCCTATAAACTAAAACAGGCTTTGGATAAGACAGGTGTCTTTGGAGCAGTGCGGGTTACACCAGATACTCAGGCAACAGGTGATTTGTATTTAATGGGTGAAATTAGACAATCCGATGGCGAGGATGTGTCTATACAAATATCTGCTGTTGATATTAGCGGTAAAGAATGGCTGGATAAAACATTTAGTCATACCGTAAAGGAAGGTTTTTACAAAGACATTCGTAAGAAAGGGCAAGATCCCTATGACCCTTTGTTTGATGAGGCGGCTATAGCCATCATTGAAGAACTAAAAGACAAACAAGATAGTGAACTCGTTGAATTACAGCAGATAGCCAAGTTACGCTTTGGTGCGAGTTTTAATGCCGAAGCATTTAATGAATATATGATTCAAGAGCGAGGTTATTACAAAGTTGCCAGTTTACCTAGTGACAATGATCCGATGCTCGAACGCGTTAATGCGATACAAATTCGAGAACAACTTTTTGTTGATAATCTACAACAAAACTACGCAGGTTTCTCAAATAATATGGAAGATAGTTATTTAAAATGGCAAGAAGCCAGTTTTACTGAAAAAAAATTACGTGATGAAGCACAAACTGAAGGCGTATTAAAGGCAATTGGAGGCGCGCTTTTATTAGGCCTATCAATTGCAGCGGCAGTGTCGGGCAATAGCAGTTCCAGTGTCAATATTGGTGATGTTGCTCAATCGACTGCAGTCGTGGCAGGTGGAATTGCAGGTGCATGGATGTTATCGAGTAGTTTTCAATCATTTGAAGAGGCCAAGTTTCATAAGGAATCAATCGATGAGCTTGGAGAATCAGTCAATATGGAGATGGCGCCTCAGGTAGTATCATTTGAGGAAGAAACAGTTGAGCTGACCGGTAATGCAAAAGAACAATATGAACAATGGCGTGCTTTTCTGCAGCGTATTTACGAACAGGAAGCCACACCTACCACTCAATTATAATTACTTTATTCTTTCATGCTGGAAGCATCGCTAAAAGAGGCGCAACTAAAACGACAAAAGCGACTCTTACAAATCGCCATCACTGTAATTGTCATACTGATTGTTGCCAGCGCAGTATTAATCCTGGGAAAGAACTGTTGTTCTTTTGGTGAAAAAGAATCGGCTGAACTGACAGATGCCTTATCTGGTGAAAAACCAGTTATCTCTACTGCAGATAGTAAAGCAGAAACAGAACAGCCAGATTTGCTGGCTAGAGAATCCTATCTTGAACAGCTAAATCAATATCAAACAGAAATAGAACCTGTCTTATCTCAGATCGATCTGGCAACATGGCAACCCGACAAGGCAGCAGAACTATTAATAAGTAAAGATGCCGCCTTAACTGCATTTACCGAAAGCAAATATGGTCAAGCAAAAGAATTCATAGAGCAAACGATTACTCTAGGCGAAAATTTAATAGAGCAAGCCGAGCAGGAATTCAATCAGGCAATGAATGCTGCAAATCAATATTTTGAATTGGATGAATTTAAACAGGCAGAAAAACAAATCAAGCAGGCGTTAAAATTAAATAGTCAATCGCAGGAAGCCTTAGCGATGGCGGCCGATATTGAGAAACTTGGTGATATCGTCTTATTGCTGGAACAAGCAACAGTAGCAAAAACAGAAAACAATCTTGATAAAGAATTACAACTGATTAAAAAAATCCTGGAGATTGCTCCAGGACGCGAGCAAACCAGACAACGCCGTGTAGAATTGACCGAGGCAATCAGTCAACGTCAATTTACTCGTTATATCAAACAAGCCTATATAGATATTGATAATGAAGATGCAGATGCAGCAATAAAACAATTAGCAAAGGCAAGACAAATCTATCCCAATCGAAATGAAGTCAGTGATGTTGCACAGGGAATAGAAAGTTTACAAAGCCGATTAAGATTTGCCGAATTTTCAAAGCAAGCGTTGGCTGCCATGCAGCAGGATGATTGGCAACAGGCGAAGCTGCTACTGGGGAAGGCATTAAATGAGAAAAATTTTGATAAAACATTACTTGATTTATTGGATCAGACAGATGCCATCCTGAATTTAAAAACAGGCATGAATAATCATATCGCGAGCCCTTACCGTCTTGCTGAAGAGACGATTAAAAATAATGCGAAACAACTCCTTAATGAATCAAGTCAATATCAAGCAGTAAGTCCATCACTCAAGCAGCAATCTGAAGAGTTACGAGATATAGTCAGTAAAATGAGTCAGAAAGTCTCAGTCAAAGTCACCTCTGATAATCAGACACAAGTATTGGTTAGAGGTGTAGGTGTAGTCGGCAAGGTAGATGAAAAAACCATTCAACTGACACCAGGTGAATATAAATTTGAAGGAAAACGTACGGGCTATAAATCAAAATTAATTGAAGTATTAATTCCTTATGATCAAGCTTATTATCAAATAAAAGTTATTTGTGATGAGCCAGTTTGAACGGGAACTGGCTAAAGCCAGAAGTAATCAACTTCGAATATATCTATATTCAATCCTTGTTTTGATAATGGCGGCTATAGTTATACTTGCATCAATCATCTACACTCGTGGCACTCGAATAGATGTCTTACCAGAAGAAATTATCGATACTGCAAAAATAGAAGTCAGTGATGGGGTAGCATTACTAACGGGTAATACATTATACAGTTTGTTTTCTGAGCCAGCTATTATAGTCAGTGCAGAGGGATTTTATGATCGCCAACAAACTATAAGCGATGAGGACTTCGGCCAGGTTGTTACTGTCTCATTAAAAACATTACCAGCAAATGTTTCGATCCGTACAGCACTAACAGACAATCAAACCAAATGGTTAATTAACAACCAGTTATATATTGAATCAAATGAACTAATACACGAACTAGAAGCTGGCGAATACAATGTCACAGTTATACATCCATATTATGAGATAAAAGAGTTACAACTAACATTATCTCGCGGCGAACAATATAATAAAGTGCTTCAATTAACACCGGTGACTGGCGAACTAAATATCAAATCACAACCTGAATCAGCATTATTATCCATAAATAAGCAGAAAACTGGCTTTACACCCTTGCAGCAATCTATTAATGGTGGCAAGTACGACTTAACTATTGCATTAGAAAACTATGAACCTATAAATGAAACGATAGAGATAACACGTGAAAAGTTGAAGATTGAACGTGACTATCGATTATTACCTGAAAAAGGACAACTAGTTCTGGGATTGTCGCCTGCAGGTGGTAAATTGGTCATGAATAAAATACAAGTTCAGCCGGCAGACAGTTTTCGTCTTGATGTTAAACAGAAGCATAGTCTGACTTATTCTAAACCCGGTTTTTTCTCCAAAACACAAACATTCACAGTTAATACAAAACAAGTCACTAAACTAAACATTAATCTACAAGAGGAACTGGGGATCGTAGATATACGCTCCATACCTGCTGAAGCAATGGTCACAATAGATGGTAAAAATTTGGGTAAGACGCCACTTGAAATAAGTCTATCATCAATAGAGCAGGTCATTACCTTTAGCAAAGCAGGTTATCGAACAACTGCAAAAAAAATATTACCAAGCTCAGCATCGGTAAAACTTGTCAATGCGAATCTTGTGCCCGAGGCAGTTGCTAGTTTGCAGGAAGCGCCAACAACATATTCACATCAAGCAGGTGGCACGTTAAAACTCTATAAACCTAACGACCAATTTGTAATGGGTGCGCCCCGTGATGAACCTGGCCAACGAGCAAATGAATTTCAAAGGCAGGTGAGGCTTACGAGGCCCTTCTACGCCGGGGCAAATGAAGTGACAAATAATGTGTATCAACAATATGATAGACGGCATAGTGGGAAACCTGATGATCCTGTCACAGGTATAACATGGTTGGATGCAATTCAGTTTTGTAATTGGTTGAGTCAGGAAGAGGGTTTTTCTCCTGTTTATAAAATGAATAATAATCGATTAGTCGGAATTAATAATGCATCGAATGGCTATCGACTTTTGACTGAAGCAGAATGGGAATGGTTAGCGAGAAAATCAAATCGAAAAAAACAAACTAAATTTGCTTGGGGTGATACTACTGTGATTCCTAAAAATACAGTGAATGTAGCTGATGAGTCAGCAAAAGGATCCGTGAAGACATATGTGCCGAGATATAATGATGGTTATGCTGCGATTGCTCCAGTTGGTAGTTTTAATCAGGAATTGTCTGGCTTGTTTGACCAAGGTGGTAATGTTAGTGAATGGTTACATGATACTTATTCATTAGTACCGCCCAAGCAAAATGAATTGTTACTAGATCCATTCGACCAATCGTATAGTGATTCACATGTAATAAAGGGTGCAAGTTGGCGTTCAGGTACAATTACAACCCTGCGCGCATCTTATAGAGAAGGGTTAAGCAGCGTCCGTGATGATGTTGGCTTTAGAATTGGACGTTATCTATATTGAGGTGAAAACATGAATAAAAAGACGTTGTTATTTTTAATAGGTCTATGTTTCTTAATGTCTACCTTTTATCTGCATAAGGCATATGCAGGTAAACCAACTATCAGCTTGAATTCGCCTGTTTCTTTCCCTGTGGATATTTAATTATGATTAAAAATCTGATTGCTCTAGTTGTTTCAATTATTGTTATTCATCTTATTTATACTGGTTATATCCGGCCAGAAGCGAATGCAATGATTGAAATTGCATTAGCAAAAGGCGAATCATCACCACGCAGCATTGTTGTTATTCTTAAAGATTATGAGCAAGAGATATGTTTTATCTTAATGTGTTGGGGTGTTTATCTAATTGCCAGCAGTTATCGTCAAATATTAAGAACACAATATTTATTCTCTGTCGATTTTATCAATATTATTCAGGAAAAAAATAAAGAGAATCAAGCTACGCCATCAGATAAGTTGGATGTCGAAGGAATTATTTCTGAACTTGATAATCAGATTCCTGAGGATTGTCAAACTTCTCCCTTAATTCAAACACTACGTTCTTCACTTTGGCGCTATGCTGCGACAAGTAATGTGCAAAATCTCTCGGATGCTATTGAAAGTAATCTTGAAGCTCTGGCTATTAGACAGGATTCAGAAAATACGATGATTCGATATCTAATCTGGGCAATACCGTCAATTGGTTTTATCGGGACCGTCAGAGGTATTGGTCAGGCATTGTCACAAGCTGATCAGGCACTAGCAGGTGATATCGCCGGTATGACAGATAGTCTTGGTGTTGCCTTTAATTCAACGTTCGTAGCCTTATTAATTAGTATTTTTCTGATGTTTCTATTTCATCAGTTACAACGCTTACAGGACACACAAATACTGAATACCCAGGCGTATTGCGAAAAATACTTAATCAATCGTATCCGATAATGGTGAAACGTGCTTGCACGAAGAAAATCTGAAGGCTTCAATCTGGCATTCCTCGACATTATGTCATGTGGACTGGGTGCAGTCGTACTGGTGTTTATGCTGGTCAAAAAGAATGTAGAAGATTCATCTGTTGAGATTGATATATTGCAGGATAATATTCAGGAGCTTCAACAAACCCGACAGGAAACATTATCGAAACTAAGTCAAACACAACAACAGTTACAACAAGCCCTGGATCAGGAATCCAAACGACAGGCAACACTTGATGCAATTCAATCATCACTGCAGGAACAACAAACCAATGTAAATGAGTCGGCTGGAAAAATTGAAGCATTAAAGTCAAGTATTAAGGGCATCAAGGTTGAAAAAAAAGCTGACTTAGTCGAAACACCTGTCGTTAATGAAGAAAATTATTTATTAGGTTTAAAAGTCGAGGGTAGTCGCATTGCTATATTGGTAGATGCCAGTGCATCAATGACCAATGAAAAACTGATTGATATCTTAAAAACAAAAAATGGTAGCGATAGTGATAAATTAAATGCAGCGAAATGGATACGTACCAGACAAATTGTTAAATGGTTAGTTGCTAGATTGCCAGCAACTAGCGATGTAATGGTTATTGCTTTTAATGAAAAGGCAATCCCAATTGGTAAAAGTGGTTGGAGTAATGCACAGCAAGAAAATACTATTCCCGCAATACTGGGCGCAATGAACCAGATCGTTCCAGAAGGCGCAACTAATCTTCAAGTTGCGTTACAAGAAGTTGGTAAGTTATCGCCGAGTGATATATATATCATTACAGATGGTTTACCAACGAAAGGAGAATCACGCTATAAAAGTCTAAATCCATTTGCCAGTTGCGGATCTCTAACTGGTACGTCAAAGACAATTTCAGGTGTTTGTCGGGTAAAGCTATTCCAGCAATCGATTAAAGATGGTTTTAGGCCTGGGCCAAAGGTCAATACTATTCTGTTACCCATTGAAGGTGATCCTGATGCAGTCAATCAATACTGGTATTGGACCGCTGCCACCGGTGGATTATTAATCAGTCCGGCGAATAATTGGCCATGAAAAAGAGGCAACGTGAATTTGATATTTTTAATTTGTCCTTTCTGGATATTATCTCCTGTGGGTTTGGTGCGGTAGTCATGTTGGTATTGATATCAAAATACAGCGATAACGTCACGATTAATGGCAAAGGAGATGTGCAAGATCTATTACAACAGCTACTCAGTCTTGAAAATAGTATCAGTAGTATGCAAAGCAATATTGATTCGAATTTATCTGATGTCAGTCGTCTATCAAATAATAATCAAAGTTTGCAACAACTATCAAATAAGCTACAAGCTGAAATAGATGAACAAAAACGTGTTCAGGAAGAGTTGGATGCAAGTCTTGAAGGATTATCATTAGTTGAGTCAACACTGAAACAGGCATCAACACCCACACCTAAACAACTGAATAATGAACGTGATGAAGAAGTCGGTGGTATACCTGTAGATAGCGATTATGTTGTATTTATTGTTGATACATCTGGCAGCATGCAACAAATTTGGCCACGTGTTTCTGCACAAATTATTAATGTATTAAATATCCATCCTGAGGTAAAAGGGTTCCAGATATTAAACGATATGGGGAAGTCCATTATTTCTGGATATGAAGGTAAATGGATACCTGACACAAAAGGTAGACGCGATAGTATCATCAAGCTTTTTAGTCGCTGGAGTGATTATTCCAACAGTAGTCCTGTAGAGGGAATACAGCAAGCACTACGACGTTATGCCAAACCCGGGATCACCACTTCTATATATGTATTCGGTGATGATTATACGGGTTCTTCTTATGATCCAGTTATTGAAAGTCTAACTAAACAGAATGGGAATGCTGTTTCTAGTCAACAATTGGCTAAAATACACGGTGTAGGCTTTCGCTCTGCTGGTACGACAGACCGATTTAGTATTCTCATGAGAGAACTGACTAAACGTAACGGCGGTACTTATCTGGCACTGCCCTGACTTAATTATGTACAATTAAACACTATGTTATTCCGCCTTATTATTTTAGCGCTCATTGTCATCATATTACTTTATATGTTTCGACATCATTCATGGGTTGAAAAAAAATTCAAACTAATTATCTCGATTTATATTTTAATCATTTCAATTCTGATCGGTTTTGCAGTGAAACATGAATATTTTGATGATAATAATGATAGATTGAGAGTAGTAATAATTAATGAAGGACCAGTGACTGGTAATGCGCCAGTCAAGGCAGTTAATAAATCGACAAGTATTCAATATACAAAGGGTGCTGTCTCTTTAAAGCAATTTATGAATATAGAATGTTCTTCGACCTTCGATCTGAATGATAAAGAACCTGAAAATAATATTAATATTAAAAAGTGGGGCGGTTTTTTTTTTTTCCTTTCGAC
>JBCCHP010000038.1:0-10607 GCA_039028675.1 Pseudomonadota bacterium
ATATAACTTGTAATAATTATCTAAAAAAGATTATGGGGCAATAAAAAAGTGTATCGGTTTTTTCGAAAATCTGAGCACTGAAAAGAAAAAAGAATTAATTTCTAAACTTGAATCAGAAGATAGCAATCCTACAATAGAGAAATTTGCTAAATATCTGTATAGATTAAGATCAGAATTTGTTCATGAGGCAGAATTAATACATGAGATATCAAGCGTGCCAACATTTGGTATAGATAATAATAAAATTGTCTTATGTTATCTTTCAATGCAAGATACTATGAAATTTTTTGAACAAGGTTTAATAGCATGGTGCAACAAAAGAGAATCATAACCAGGCACTCCAGCCGACCGCTGGCGCGGCCGGCTCAGTTTGGTCGTTAACCCTGTTCTAGCAAATTTCTCAGATCAATCACAGCAGCATTAGCCCTGGATATATAGGAACCCATTACGAGTGAATGATTTGCAAGAAAGCCGAATCCAGTTCCATTCAAAATCATTGGGCTCCAGACAAAATCCTGCGTTGCTTCTAGCTCACGTATAATCTGACGAAGACTGACTAAGGCATTTTTCTTTGTCAGTACATCACGCATGTCATACTCCAACGCATGCATAATATGAATTAAAGCCCAGCAAGCGCCTCTTGACTCATAAAAAATATCATCAATTTCTAACCATGGTGTCTTAACCATAATTGTTTCAGGCTTATTCGTACTTTGTGCAGCAACTGCATCACCTTGCAAATCCGTATTGATTCTGGCTTGCCCTACGCTGGCACTCAATCGTTGCGATAAACTTCCAAGACGTTTTTCAACAATATGCAAATAATCACGCAGATTATCTGCTCTCGCATAAAACTGAGCATCCTGTTCATTTGGATCTGACAAACGTCGAATGTAATTCGATAAAGCATCAATCCCTTTTTGATATTCTCGCTCGGTAGCAGGTAATATCCATGAATCACTATCAAAATGAAATTGAGGATCAGCAATCATCAAGTCCTTGTCTTCTATGGATTGAGTTTGCGAACGACTAAAATCGTTACGTAGCGCACGAGCAAAGTCCCTGACTTGTGTTAACACACCAAATTCCCAATTGGGAATATTATCCATCATTACACCCGGTGGCATGACATCATTACTTAAATACCCACCGCGCTTATCTAATAACGTATTTGCGACATGCATTAATGTCGATGTAGTGACAAAACCCACAACGAACTGATTACTGCCGTTATTCTGATGCTGAGCTGATTGCATCACCTCAAACTGATCAGGTTCGTTACTCCAGAAAAACATCAATATCAGCATCAATATAAGAATGACTGCTAGTCCAATCATGGTTGGGCGTAGGTACTGACTTTTTATCGATTCATCATTCATTTGTGATATCAATTAATTATTTATTGATTAAATTGCGGCTAAATATTCATTTTCAAGTCAAAATTAATCTAATTCATTGTTTCTAATTAAAAATGATGTCAATTCAAAATTTTCTTAAATTGAACGCTATAGTAGAGACAATGGGTTAATCAAAGATGCAAAGATTCGTATTAGCAATTATTTTTCTAATTAGTAGCCAATCATTACTCGCGAATGATTTGGATCAGGCGCTACGCGCATACGAACTGGGTCAATTTGAGCATGCAGCAAATGTATTGAATGAATTAGCAAGTAACGGCGATCATGACGCACAGTACCATTTGGCTTTTATGTATTTAAATGGTGAAGGCGTTGTAAATGATGAAGCAAAAGCAGTGGCACTTTTCAGACAATCAGCCATGCAAGGAAATGCATTATCTCAGGACTCCCTAGGACATCTTTACCTGAATGGACGCGGCATTGATGCAAATCCTGCAGAAGCATACGCCTGGTACCGCCTGGCAGCAGAAAATAATATTTTTCTCGCTGACCAAATCGTAAAGATGCTGGAAAATGAGATGGTATTGGACGATCTAGTTTCAGGAAAACAATTGGTGAAACAATATCGACAGTACCTGCAATATGATTAAATTTTCTATCTCATAGGCCGATAACACTATTGAAGTTGGGACTCGGATACTCAGATGAAGAAATTAATGCCAATATTTTTTTCCTTTTTCATTGCAATGCCTGTGTTTGCATTCAACGTGGATAATATTGATTCGACAAGTTCTGTATCATTATTTGATGCGCGAAGTTGTAATGAGTTATACGCCGAAGCCAGCGCGTTAGAAAAGACCAGCTATGCTGATGATTATGATCATTACAACGATAGTCATGCACAAGTTGCAGGTCTCGCATCTACCATTTTCGCCCCCGCCATCTACTATTTTGGCTATGCCGCCTACAAAGAGATGAATTCAAAAAAAGTAGCCATTACCGCGCGACAAGATATTGATGAAATTCGACAACGCATGGCTGAAAAGCGCTGTTTCGAAATAAACTAATCTTCAGGATAGGTGAATTGTGAATATTTCGTTGAATATTCACTAATTCTGATTTATGCTCCATTCCTATGAAAAATGCTGCGGTAAAAATTGATAAAAAAGAAACAGCTAACCTGATCCTCGAGGCAGCGGTAAATCGATTTAGCGTTTACGGCTATAACAAAACAACTATGGCTGAAATCGCTGAAGATGCAGATATGTCGGCAGCCAATATCTATCGGTTTTATAAAAATAAAGAGGAAATAGCCGCTGCCTGTGCATCGAATAAAATGGCGGAAAAAACAGCTGCCTTGAAACAAATCGTACGTGATTCAAGTTTGTCTGCGACCGAAAAACTCGAACAATACGCCCACACACTATTAAAACTGACACAGGCAGAAGCTAGAGAAAACAGAAAGATAGATGAGATGTGTACAGAAATTACTAATAGTCGTCCCGATATTATTCATCAACAGATAAAGAATGAATGCGCTTTACTGATGGAAATCTTATCATTTGGTAATCAAACAGGTGAGTTTCTGGTGGATGATGTGATGAAAACGGCCGGTGCCATCAATGCTAGTCTGGTCGTATTTGATGTCCCAAAATTTATGCACCTATTTGATGAAATCGAATTTCGGGAAAAATTACAAGACGTCGTCAATTTACTCCTCATCGGTCTGAAAACACGTTAAAAAAATTTGACGATAAAATAAATATTTTATGAAATATTCATTATTTATTAATACTTTGCGAGGTTCTAAATGAACTGGTTTGAATCAAACTATCCAAATTGGGTATTACGTCATCGATGGCTAATCATCATCTTAAGCATCATCATGGTTTTTCTTGCGGCCAGTGGTGGGCGTTTAATTACATTTACCACGAATTATCGTGTTTTCTTTAGCGACGATAACCCGCAATTATTGGCCTTCGAGCAACTGGAAAATACCTACGTACAAAATGATAACGTCCTAATCGTTATTGAACCGGACAACGGCAATGTTTTTACCCCAGAAGTGCTCGCCGTTGTCGAGGAGATTACTGAAAAAGCCTGGCAAATGCCCTATTCGAACCGAGTGGATTCCATTACTAACTATCAACATACCGAATCCGAAGGCGATGACCTGATTGTCAGGGATCTGGCAGAAAACTCTCCCGAACTTACCGATGATGAAATAGAAAAAATCAAACAAATTGCAATCAATGAACCGCTGTTAATCAATCGTTTAATTTCTGAACAAGGCCATGTCACTGGCGTTAATGTGACAGTACAACTACCGCGTTTGGATGAAACCAGGGAAACACCCGAGGTCGTTGATTTTTCCAGAGCGCTTGCCGATGAGATTCAGGCAACGCATCCGGATATCAATATTTATCTTACCGGTATGGTGATGATGAATAACTCATTTGCAGAATCATCAAAGAATGATATGGCATGGTTGGTACCACTCAGTTTTGGCATCATGCTGTTATTATTAGCATTACTCGTCGGTGGCTTTACCGGTACCTTTGCAACGCTGCTGGTGATTATGTTTTCTATTTTGTCAGCAATGGGAATCGGCGCCTATCTAGGTATGCCACTTTCTCCGCCGTCTGCTACCTCACCAACAATTATTCTTACTGTTGCTATCGCCAATTGTGTACATATTCTGGTGACATTTATGCACGAGATGCGTAATGGAGTGAAGAAGAATGATGCATTAACAGAAAGCTTAAGATTAAACATACAACCAGTTTTTCTTGCCAGTTTCACCACTGCATTAGGTTTCTTGACGATGAACTTTTCTGACGTTCCACCCTTTCGTCATCTTGGTAATTTTGTCGCAATGGGTGTGCTGGTCTCTTTCTTGTTATCAGTGTCGCTACTACCGGCGCTCATATCGCTTTTGCCCGTTCGTGTGAAACAAAAAAAGCAACAGTCAGCGGTTTTTATGTCTCGTTTTGCCGATTTTGTGGTTGCTAAACGTACGCCTTTGTTTTGGACGATGGCTGGGTTGATTGTGTTATTGATTGCCGCATTACCAAGAAATGAACTGAATGATATCTTTGTTCATTATTTTGATGAAACCGTCGATTTTCGTACTGACTCGGACTTCACCACTGATAATCTGACCGGCCTCTATAATATTGAATATTCACTTAAGGCTGAGGATGTTGGCGGCATCAATGAGCCCGCATTTCTGCAAGAAATTGAAGAATTTGCAAACTGGTACCGTGAGCAACCTGAGACCTTACATGTCAACATCTACACAGACATCATTAAACGTCTGAATAAGAATATGCATAGCGATAGTGAATCCTACTATCGCATACCTGATAACAGAGACCTCTCGGCCCAATACCTCCTCCTCTACGAGATGTCTCTGCCTTATGGACTGGATTTGAATAATCAAATCAACGTTGATAAATCCGCGACCAGAATGACCGCGACATTAAAAACGATTTCATCAAATAACCTGATCGATTTAGAAAAACGTGCTCAACAATGGTTAAGTGAAAATACCAAACATATTGCTATTGCTGATGGTACGGGTACTTCGATTATGTTTGCCAATATTGGCAAGCGAAATATTGTCAGTATGTTATTTGGCACTACTGTTGCGTTGATTCTCATATCAATGGTGTTAATCGTTGCATTGCGTTCTGTAAAAATCGGTTTTATCAGTTTAATACCCAACCTCGTACCCGCCGCAATGGGATTTGGACTATGGGGATTAATTGTTGGCGAAATCGGTTTATCACTTTCAGTGGTCGCCAGTATGAGTCTTGGCATTGTCGTCGATGATACTGTGCACTTTCTAAGTAAATACATGCGCGCCAGAAGAGAGAAAGGATTGAATGCAGAAGATGCAGTTCGCTACGCATTCAAAACAGTCGGGCGAGCGCTAGTCATCACATCCATCATCCTGGTAATCGGTTTTCTTATATTGGCGACTTCGAGTTTTGAATTGAATGCCGGCATGGGCTTACTCACTGCTATTGTTATCGCATTTGCATTGATAGCTGATTTCTTATTTTTACCATCCATATTAATGAAACTTGAGGGAAAAACTCATGAAAATAAAGGTAATACTAATCGCGTTATTGAGTCTTCAGCTTAGTCTTGCTGCTGCAGAAACACCTGAAGAAAAAGGACTTGCGATAGCCATTGAGGCCGATAAGCGCGATACCGGCTGGACGGATCAAATCGCTGATATGAAAATGATCCTGAAAAACAAACATGGTGATTCCAGCACTCGTGTAATGAGTATCACTACGCTGGAAGTTCAGGGTGATGGCGATAAAAGTTTATTAATCTTTGATAATCCACGTGATGTGAAAGGCACAGCCTTTCTTAGTTATACGCATGCATTAACACCTGATGAACAATGGCTGTACTTGCCAGCATTAAAACGAGTGAAACGCATTGCATCTGCTAATAAGTCCGGGCCGTTCGTCGGGAGTGAATATGCTTATGAAGATCTAAGTTCACAAGAAGTGGAAAAATATAAATACAAATGGTTACGCGATGAAGTGATAGATGGTCGCGACAACTTTGTTATTGAACGCTACCCTCAATATGAACACTCCGGTTATACCCGCCAAATCGTCTGGATGGATAAAGAAATGTATCAACCAAATAAACTCGAGTTCTATGATCGTAAAGACGCAAAATTAAAGACATTATTATTTCTCGATTATCAACAATATCTGGATCAGTTCTGGCGCCCGGGAGAAATGCAAATGGCGAATCATCAAACTGGTAAAAGCACGAGTCTGGCATGGGAAAATTATCAATTCAAAAATGGATTGACCGATCGTGATTTTGATAAAAATACATTAAAGCGCGCTCGCTAAATTATTCTGCTATAAATTGTTCAAGAAGAAATGAAGAATATACGATCTGCATTATTCATTTACTCTTTATGCATCTGGATCACACCAATTCATGCCGGGGAGTTGAGCGGATTTACTGGTATCGAATTTCGTGGTTTTACACAAAGCGCGCAATTACCCCGTCAGGATCATTCAACTAATTTTTCATTCGTGTTTGAAAGTGAGTACTACACCGATTGGGATAATGGTGATCAAAGTTTTGCTTTTACCCCTTTTTTAAGACTCGACCAACATGACCATGAGCGCACTCACTTCGATATTCGTGAATTAACATATCTAAAAGCAGCGGATGCATGGGAATTGCGTGTTGGTATACGTAAAGTATTTTGGGGTGTGACCGAATTTCAGCATCTAATCGATATCATTAATCAGGATGACCTGGTCGAAAATATCGATACCGAAGACAAACTCGGCCAACCCATGATTAATCTGGCCTTAATACGAGACTGGGGCACGATTGATTTATTTGTCCTGCCCTATTTTCGCGAGCGCACCTTTCCCGGCAGGGATAGTCGATTACGCACCCTGCCCTATATCAGTAATGACATCAGTCGCTATGAATCATCAGCTAAAGAAAAACATATCGACTTTGCGGTACGTTATTCACATTACTTTGGTGATTGGGATATCGGTTTATCACATTTTTATGGCACGAGCCGTGATCCCAGTCTGCAATTATCGTTTGATGATTCAGGTAATGCCTTTTTTATTCCTTTCTATTCAATCATTAATCAAACCTCAGTCGATTTACAGGCCACTAAAGGTAATATGCTGTGGAAACTAGAGGCGCTTCATCGTAGTGGCCAGGGTGAAACTTATAACGCGCTGGTTGGTGGTTTTGAATATACCTTTGTCGGTGTGTTTGGAAGTGCGATGGATCTGGGGCTATTAAGTGAATACCACTACGATGATCGTGGTCGTAATAATTTTACAATATTTGAAGACGATATTGCGATCGGTGCTCGACTCGCTATGAATGATATTAGTTCGACGGAAGCACTAGTAGGATTGGTCTGGGATCGCACCACAGGTGGCCAGTTTTTTAACCTTGAGGCCAGCCGTCGAATTGGCGAGAGTTGGTTGCTGGAACTACAAAGTCGATTCTTTTTTGACCAAAAACCGGTCGATCCTGCCAGCGCATTCAGTCAAGATGACTACTTCGAGCTATTTCTCACCTATAATTTTTAAACTATTTAATTTCAAATAGATAGAACCAATTTCTCTAAGTTTTAGAGCAATACTTTATTGCGATAGGACTTGAAAGTTCTCTTTTTGTTCTCCTATACTTTCGATCCCGTTTTGAAATGGATTGAGAGATTAATCGTGTTACATAAACCTACCGAGATCGAACGACTGTATATTGATTTCGACTGCTTTTTTGCCAGCGTTGAACAACAACTTCAACCTGAGTTGCGTGGTAAACCGGTAGGCGTATTGCCGTTCATGTCTGATTACTCCTGTGTGATTGCACCCAGTCGTGAAGCTAAACACTATGGTGTAAAAACAGGTACACGCGTTAAAGAAGCGCGCACGCGTTGTCCAATCATTCAATTCGTTCCGGCGCGACATGATGTGTATGTAGAGATACATCACCGTATCTATGAGTCAATTGAACATTGTGTACACATTGATCAGGCTTGTTCTATCGATGAAGTCGTTTGTAGCCTGATGGGACAGGAACGACATCACCCAGTGCGGCTCGCCAGACAAATCCGTCATCTGTTAGCGGATAATATCGGTCCTTATATCACCTGCTCGCTGGGGTTTGCCGCCAATCAGTTACTCGCCAAAATCGCCTCTGAAGTCGACAAACCAGAAGGCCTGGTCATCTGGCAACCGAATCAATATGCGGAACGCTTGTTCCAACTTGAATTATCGGATATCCCCGGTATTGGTAACAGTATGGAACAACGGCTACATCATGCGGGCATATTTTCTGTCGAAAAACTGTGGCATATGAATGCAGAAACACTGCGCAAGATATGGGGATCTGTTGAAGGAGAACGATTTTGGTACAGCCTGCACGGTTATGCCGTGGAACCAATTGTTACTTCACGCTGTATGTACGGACATAGCCGCGTACTCTCACCGGAGAGTCGTGTGCCTTACCATGCACGTAACTGCGCGCGCTTGTTAACCGTTAAAGCCGCGCGACGTTTGCGTCGGGCAAAACGGACAGCCGCAGCATTTGGGCTAGGCATGCGTTTTCAATCGCGCGAAAAATGGAAAGGTGAAGCTCGCTTCGCCAACGCTTCGGACGATCATACTTTTTTAATCTCGCTCGCCGCCTTATGGCAACGGGCAATGCATGACTGGTATCAGGACAATCGACAGACTCCACGTATCAAACAGGTTTCAGTCACACTGTTTCATTTAAATGAGCCGCCTGTACCACAAGGTGACCTATTTCAGGATTTATTAGACGAACAAGGTGAACGTAAGAAGTGGAATCAGCTTGCTGAAACAATGGATACGATTGTTTATAAGTACGGTAGTAAAGCGGTCAGTCTGGGTATATGGGACGAACCTAAAGGCGGTTATGCCGGTGCTAAAATTGCATTTGGTCGCATCCCAAACCTCGCTGATTTTTAATCTTCTATCTCCGTACGCGGCATGCGGCAATGCGAAAATAAATACATTAGTAATCGACTTTGTTCTGTTAACGAAGAGTAATGATGCGTATCGATAGTAATATTTTCGATAATCACTGAATCGATATCTTCTCGTACCTCGATTAACCAATTTTTATTTTCTATTTGAGCGATAATCAGCCGTTTATTCTTTGTATTAATCTTACGCACATCTTCATCGCCAAAACGGGCTGTTCTTAAACAATATAAAAATTGCCCATAGGTCAACGAACCGAGCGTTTGCGTGCTATTTCTAAGCATCATCTGGCGAGCATCATCAGATACATTATCAAGTGCTAAGAGATGTGTATTCATACTCATGCAAAAGACAAAAGCAGAGTAAAAGACATGACGAAAATAATACATTCGACCATAATAAATAATAAGTTAGCGTTTCGCTAATTATTAAGTCATGTAAAATATTTACGATGCAAAAAAATATTCTAAAGACATTATTGGAAGATTGCTGCCTGGATCCGATGACCGGTTATTTTCGCAACGGTCGTTGTGAGGCTTGCGATGATGATATTGGCGAACATACCGTTTGTGCACAAATGACTGATGATTTTCTAAGGTACTCCAAAGAGAAAGGTAATGACTTGATGACTCCCAGAGAAGAGCTGGGCTTTCCCGGTTTAAAAGCCGGCGACCGCTGGTGTGTGTGCTTGGGTCGCTGGATTGAAGCATTGGAAGCCGGTGTCGCGCCACCACTCTACCCCAGAGCCACACATGAGTCAGTTCTTGATCAAGTGCCTATGGAAGTACTGGAGAAATATATTATTAGTGATGCGTAAAGGCCTATGAAATTAAATATCAGCCAATAACATCAAGCTATATTCTTAACAGTTTCATCACTTTCGCTACATATCATCTATACTGCTAACTGCAAGCAAAATTAAATCTATCGCCATCATCATTAGACATAGATTACTAACTAAATTAAGGGATTATTTTGTCTAAATTAGATCAATTATTCTTGGAAGAAGGTTTGTTAACACTTCTTATAAAAGAATTCCCTGCTGCTATAGCAATACTTGATAAAGAAATGCGTTATCTTGCGTACAGTGATCGATGGCTACAAGACTATGTCATTCAGGAAGAAAGCATTGTGGGTGACTCGCATTATAAATACTTTCCGAATTTAGAACCCGAATGGATTGAACAACATCAACTGGCGCTTCAAGGAAAAATAATCGAAGCAGATGAGCAGTCCTTTATCCGACTTGATGGCAGTGAAGTCTGGACGAAAAGAAAATATTTACCCTTGAGGCATTCAACTGGAGAAATAAACGGGATCATTATTCTGAATGAAGTGACCACTGATAAAATCAGACTACAAAAACTCTCCACCGAACTGCAGAAAAGCAATGACCAACTAATTTATTCCGAGAACTTTAAAGATTTAATTTTGGAGAATAACCCTGACTTTATATTCGTTAAAGATAGTGATTTTCGAATTGTTTTAGCCAATCAAAATTTTATTAATATGTATCCGGAGGAGAAACGTAACAAGATTATCGGTTATACAACTCTTGAAGATTATCAACCAGCAGAAGCTGACGCATTTCTTGCAATGGATAAACAGGCATTTGCTGAAGGTAGCTCTGAAGTATTGGAATCGATCGTCTTCCCCGATCGAATAAGGCGGATTTTACAAACGAAAAAAATCCGTTTTGATGGTCCAGATAAACAAC
>JBCCHP010000039.1:0-10450 GCA_039028675.1 Pseudomonadota bacterium
CAACGTCGCACGTGGACAAGTTGTCGACGAGTCGGCGTTAGTGGAAACTCTGCATGCTGGCAAGCTTGCCGGTGCTGCATTGGATGTCACGGTCGGTCGGCTTGGCGTTATGATCTGCTGGGATCAATGGTATCCAGAAGCAGCTCGTATTATGGCATTGTCAGGAGCAGATCTTTTGCTTTATCCCAGCGCAATTGGGTGGAATACCAATGATGCAAATAATGTACAAAATAAAGAGCGTAATGCCTGGATTGCAATTCAACGTAGTCATGCCATAGCGAACAGCCTGCCGATCTTGAGTAGTAATCGTATTGGTATCGAATCTGATAGTAAAAATAATCTAGCAACTCAATTCTGGGGCAGCTCTTTTATCACAGATCAACAGGGTGAAATTCTCGCTGAAGCCTCAATCGAAAAAGAAGAAGTCATCATCGCGGAACTTGATCTTGATAATACTGAAAAGATTCGGCAAGTTTGGCCCTATTTCAGAGATAGACGTATCGATGCGTATGAAAATATTCTTAAGCGTCATATCGATCAGTGATTGTTCAAAGTCACTATAAGCCGCCGTGGTGGTTTCAGAATAAACATCTACAAACTCTATTCCCTGCTATTCTAAGATGCACAGCTTCAATTGAACTTATTCAAGAACAGTTTGAGCTGTCAGATGGTGATTTTATTGATCTATTCTGGACAACTAACAGAACAGTAAAAAACATACCAATTATGATTGTTTTACATGGACTGGAGGGTTCAATCAAATCGCCATATACAAAAGGTATTTTATCTACCATAGAAAGAAATAACTGGTGTGGCGTACTAATGCATTTTAGAGGATGCAGCGGACGACATAATCGACTTGCCAGAAGTTATCATTCCGGTGAAACAAATGACTTGCATTCACTCATCATTGCTATAAAAGAACGTTATCCAGATAGCCCTTTAACGGCAATTGGTTTTTCGCTTGGAGGAAATGTTTTACTTAAATATCTAGGTGAACAACAAGATCAAAGTCTACTATCCGCCGCATTTACAGTTTCAGTACCCTTTGATTTAGCTGATGGCGCTAGCGCATTAGGGAAAGGATTTTCGCGCATATATCAATGGCATCTCTTAAAGCACATACGAGAAAAAATGAAAGACAAGTTTAAATATCAAAAGTCGCCCATCGAACTAACACATATCGATAAATGGAACGATTTCTTTACGTTTGACGATCGTGTAACAGCACCTTTACATGGTTTTACAGGCGTTAATGATTACTATACCAAATCAAGCAGTAAACAATTTTTGAAAAAAATAAAGACACCAACTCATATCCTGCATAGTAAAGATGATCCATTTATGAGTTTCGCTTCAATTCCAGTAGAAAATGAATTATCAAACAGTGTAACTATTGAATTGTCTGAAAAAGGCGGACATGTTGGATTTTTTTACCTGGATAAAAACAAATGTCCTGCATATTGGGCAGAAAAAAGCTTTGTTGATTTTATGCAACAACAACTAGCTGATGCAAAAAACTAAAGAAGTATTTTTCACATTTCTTAAGCTGGGGCTAACCTCTTTTGGTGGACCGATCGCCCATCTTGGTTATTTTCGTAAAGAATTGGTCGAGCGAAGAAACTGGGTAACTGAAGAACAATATGCGCAACTACTTGCTATTTGTCAGTTTTTACCTGGTCCTGCTAGTAGTCAATTAGGTTTTGCTTTGGGTTTAATTCGAGCCAGCTGGTCAGGTGCATTTGCGGCATTCATTGCCTTTACGATGCCATCTGTTTTATTGCTGATAATTTTTGCGTCAGTCTTACCGCTTGTTTCAACAGAAATAAGTATTTCAATCATTCAAGGCTTAAAATTGGTTGCCTTTGCTGTGGTTGCCGATGCTGTGTTATCGATGTCTAGAAAACTATGTCCTGATGATCAACGACGTATGTTTGCCTTAATCGCGGCAATTATATTGCTTTTATCAACATCAATCTGGTTACAAATTGCGGTAGTGGTCGTTGCTGCATTAGCTGGCATTATTTTTTTACAAGAAGCAGCGCAAAAACAGTATCTGCATCTCGAGCTACCGATTAGTCAAATTTCAGCAATACTCATATTTGTCGTATTTTTAATAATGTTATTGCTACTACCCTTGCTCGCTCCACAAAATATTATGTTTGCAATTGCAGATGCGTTTTATCGAACTGGTGCACTTGTTTTTGGAGGTGGACATGTTGTACTGCCGCTATTAGACGAGTCAGTTGTACAATCGGGATGGTTGAGTGAGCAAGAGTTTTTGGCAGGATATGGTGCAGCACAAGCGATACCTGGTCCGCTATTTTCATTTTCCGCTTACCTTGGTTTTATCATTCCCACAGAATTTAATTCATGGTATGTCGCATTCATCGCAATAATATTTATGTTTTTACCCGGTTTTCTATTGATTAGTGCGACTATTCAGTTCTGGCATCAGTTGTCATCGCACCCAATTGCTAACAATGCTATTGCAGGTATCAATGCGGCGGTTGTGGGAATACTAGCTGCGGCTTTATACGATCCAATCATTACTTCTTCGATCAAATCGATTACGGATCTCATTATTGGTGTTTCCGGATTGGCTATGCTGGTTATATGGCGACTATCCCCGTTATTAATCGTTGCCTGGTGTGTATTAATGACGATGCTAATAGAATTTACCTAGCAATTAATAAGGGTTAATAGAGGAACGTCTTCTGCCACCGGGTACCGGAAATGGCACTGGATGTATGAAATGACGATGTGCTTATCAACTGGATGGCATTACGCAGCAAATTTCAGCTGGTTTAAATTTTAATATATACGACAAAATTGATTTGGATTTATCCGGCTCTTATCATTACACCGATGCCGATGGAGATAATCGCTACAAAGGTTTTATCTACGGCGCCGGTGTCTGGCTAACTTTCTAGAATTAAGCAAACTGCGGTAATACGTAGGCTAATGCCAAAGGTATTGAAATAATTGCAAACGCATTTCCAAATAAAACCATAGCTGCAACCTTTCCAGGTTCCTGTTCATAGTGTTCTGCTAACATATAATTCATAACAGCAGGAGGTAATGAGCCAAATAAAAATAAAGTGCCCTGCTCAATTCGAGTTAATTCTATAAACGGTAAGATAGACATCACTACAACGATTCCGCTAAGTGGCGATATGATTGCTGCCAGCATACCAATTTTCCATTCGGATAGTTTCATATCAATTAAACGTGTACCTAGTGCAAATAACATGAGTGGCACACATATTTGACCCAGCATACGAATAGGCTCCATTAATGTATTCGATATTTGAATATTAATAATAGTTAGTAATAATGCCGCTATTACTGCAATGATCATAGGAGAAAGAAATAATTTAAGTATATTTGGATTCTGACTAAGAATATAATTACCAAATGTAATATGAAAAAAATTACAGACTACAAAACAGATCACTGCTGCAGATAATGCTGTATCTCCAAAACTTAATACGACTAATGGCAAACCAAGGTTTCCTGCATTGCCAAACATGATTGGCGGAATAAAACTTCTCACGTTTATTTGGAATATCTTTGCATAGACAAAAGCGATGATGCCGGATAAAAATATCACCAGTGTGATAGACAACGCCAGATTACCAAATAATCCTGAAACACCAGCTCGTTCGTAAATCACTGTAAATAATAAACAGGGGATAAATACATCCAAATTAATCTTGTTTAGCAAACGCATATCGGGTCGAAACTGCTTGGCATAGAAAAGACCAGCCAATACAATCGCAAAGATAGGGAAGGTAATTTCAAAAATTCGAATTGCGATCATGTTTTATTCTGAAAATTTAAAAATATTAGCTGAACCGACTATTGTTTATTGTGTCCACCAGTTATTATAAACGGATTAACTAAAAGCTTTTTTATAATTTAATTTCTTTATGTCTCTATCTCGATACTTTTATCTGGCTGTATTTCTTGCTTGCTTGAGTTTACTCGGCTTTGGCTTATATCTAGAGCACAGCAAAGGTTTGGAGCCTTGTCCTTTATGCGTTTTCCAGCGCATTGCCTATATCGCTGTTATGCTAATTGCATTAGTTGCAGCCATTCACGATCCTAGAAAATGGGGACGTAATATCTATTTTGGTCTGACGTTTATTGCTGCTGCAATCGGTGCTGGCATTGCCGGCAGACAAACCTGGTTGCAACATTTACCCGCTGATGAAGTACCAGCTTGTGGTCCGGGATTGGATTATATGCTGGAAGTGTTTCCTCTTGCTGATGCTTTGGAAATGATTTTAACCGGTTCGGGTGAATGTGCTGAAGTGCAATGGACATTCATTGGTTTAAGTATCCCCGAATGGAGCTTGATTTGTTTTAGCTTAATATTGATAGCATCAATAATTGTATTAATTAAGTCTAGACAAGAAAGACAATTATTTCGCTAGCGCTTTTAAAACTAGTTACCTTTATTCTTTGATTGATGTGCTTTAATCTGCGCATCAATTGTTGCGATAGCAGTTGCATTGACAATCCTTCTCACTGTTGCCGATGGTGTCATTATGTATGCCGCCGCATTCAAACCCAGTAGAATCGGACCGATTGAAATACCTCTTGTTAATGCTTTTAGCAAATCATATGAAATTCTTGCTGCTTCCACGTTCGGCATGATTAATAAGTTAGCGCTTTCATTTAGACTTGAATCGGGTAACACTCGATGACGAATACTCGACAATAAAGCAGAATCAGCGCGAAGCGGCCCTTCGACTTCCAGCTTTTCATCTCTTTGTTTAATCATTAATAACGCTTTGCGCATTTTAGTAACAGAACTTAATTCTTCATTTTCATTATTTGAACTCGATAGCAATGCTACTCTGGGTGTCAAGCCAAAACGTTTTACCAATGCTGCAGCCAATAATGCATTATCTGCTATTTGACCTGCATCAGGATCTTCTGTCACCGCCGTATCGCAAAGAAATACAGTACCTTGCTTAAGTATTAATACATGTACGGCAGCTGTTTGTTTAACATTTTCCTTTAAACCAATATTTTTCAGGACATGTTGTAGGTGCTGCTGATAATTTCCATCTGTCCCACAAACCATCGCATCTGCAGCACCGTTGTTAATCATATTCGCAGCAATATAGGTATTTAGCTGATCGGTTTTTTTCAGTTGGTGTTTAGATATGTATTCTTCCGGATTAATCACATCAAAATCAATGTCTGATCTGATTCGTAATCCTAACTCTTTTATTCTTGATTCAATAACATCAACATCGCCCAGCAAGATTGGTTTTGCCAATTTTTCATCGATGACAGACTGTACACTATGTAAGATTCGTCTTCTTTCACCTTCAGCATAAACAATTTTCCTGGGATCATTTTTAGCCATTTCAAATAATGGCTTCATCAGGATCACGCTGTCATAAACATAACGTTCCAATTGATGTTTATATACTTGCATGTCTTTAATAGGACGCGTAGCAACACCACTATCCATTGCTGCTTTTGCCACAGCTGGCGCCAATTTAACTATCAATCGGGGATCAAACGGTTTTGGAATCAAATATTCCTTACCAAACTTCAGATTCTCCCCACCATAAGCTGCAAGTACTGATTCCGGTGCTTCTTCGGTTGCAAGTTCTGCTAATGCATGCACCATTGCAATTTTCATATCATCATTAATTGTTTTTGCCCCTACATCCAATGCACCACGGAAGATAAAAGGGAAACACAAAACATTATTGACCTGATTCGGATAATCCGTACGGCCGGTTGCCATAATGGCATCTTCTCTAACCGTATGGACTTCCTCTGGTAGAATTTCTGGTGTCGGGTTTGATAATGCAAGTATGATTGGTTGCTCAGCCATGCTCCTGACCATTTCCTGTTTTAAAACACCCGGTCCTGACAAACCTAAAAAAATATCGGCCAAATGCATTGCATCACCTAATGTTCTCGCATCAGTATTATTGGCAAATGCTTTTTTATGCGGTGTCATTCCTTCTTTTCGGCCGGGATAAATAACACCGACACGATCGACCGCAATGATATTTTCTTTCTTTAATCCGAGTTTTATCAGTAGTTTCAGGCAGGAGATACCAGCTGCCCCTACTCCTGTCGTCACCAGTTTCACTTCATCTATTTTTTTACCTACAATTTTCAATGCATTGATTGTCGCTGCAGCAACAATAATCGCAGTGCCATGTTGATCGTCATGAAAGACAGGAATGCTGAGTTGTTTTCTTAGTTTGCCTTCAACCTGAAAGCATTCCGGTGAGCGAATATCTTCCAGGTTAATGCCGCCAAATGAAGGTTCAAGGCTGGCGATGATTTCTATCAGTTTTTCAGGATCTTTTTCATTTATTTCTATATCGAATACATCGATACCAGCAAATTTTTTGAATAAGACACCCTTTCCTTCCATCACAGGTTTTGCAGCCAATGGCCCGATATCGCCAAGCCCTAATACGGCAGTTCCATTTGTAATAACCGCTACAAGATTTGAACGCACGGTCAAGTCTGATGCAAGCGAAGGATCACTGGCGATCATTTTACAAGGCTCAGCAACGCCAGGACTATAAGCTAACGCTAAATCTCGTTGATTCGCGAGTGGCTTGGTTGCAGTAATTTCGAGTTTTCCCGGTCTGGGATAGCGATGATAATAAAGCGCAGATTTTTCTGTATCGTCATCCATTAAAATGGCATTCCTGGAAACTTACCTCCACCCATACCACGCATCATTTTTGCCATGCCGCCTTTACCGGCAAACTTCTTCATCATTTTTTGCATTTGTTTAAACTGCTTTAACAATTTATTCACATCCTGAATTTGTGTTCCAGACCCACTGGCTATCCGCTTTTTACGCGAGCCATTAATGATATCTGGCTGTCTCCGTTCCTTGGGTGTCATCGAATCAATAATTGCACCAAGTTTAATGAATTCTTTTTCATTAACTTGCGAGGCCATACCAGAAGGCAGTTGATTCATACCGGGTAGTTTATCCATCAAACCGGTTATTCCACCCATATTATTCATTTGTATCAGTTGTTCACGGAAATCCTGCAAGGTAAATCCTTTTCCTTTTTTAAGTTTTTTTGCCAGTTGTTCTGCTTTTACTTTATCGGTTTTTTGTTCAACTTCTTCAATCAGGCTTAAGACATCGCCCATTCCGAGAATGCGCGAGGCAATACGTTCAGGATGGAATGCCGTTAATTCAGATGATTTTTCACCCGTACCTAAATATTTGATCGGTTTTCCGGTAACAGTCTTAACAGTTAACGCCGCACCGCCTCTGGCATCACCATCCGTTTTGGTCAAAATACTTCCGGTGAGAGGCAACGTATCATTAAAAGACTTCGCTGCATTGACAGCATCCTGACCCATCATGCTATCTATGATAAATAATGTCTCAATGGGATTAAGTGCGGCATGAACCTGTTGTATTTCCTGCATCATATCGTTATCGACATGCAAACGACCGGCACTATCAACAATCAATACATCTATCATCTGCCGCCGTGCCTGATCTAACGCTGACTCAGCAATTTCAACTGCTTGCATTGTCTCGTTACTTTCCAACCAAACAAGTTCGTTTTCTGCTGCAAGTGTTTGTAGCTGTTTTATAGCTGCCGGACGATAGATGTCACAGCTGACTACTGCTACTTTTTTCTTCTCTTGTTCCTGCAACATGCGACCCAGTTTGGCAGCGGTGGTCGTCTTACCAGCACCTTGTAATCCCGCTAATAAAATCACAGCTGGCGGCTGGGTCTTAAGTTGTAATGGTGAGTGCTGATCACCCATTAAAGCGATCAGTTCCTGATTAACTATCTTTATCACCGCCTGACCGGGAGTCAGGCTGGTCATCACTTCCTTACCAAGCGCTCTCTCTTTTACCTGAGCGATAAAATCGCGTACCACAGGTAAGGCGACATCAGCCTCCAATAAGGCTAAACGTACCTCGCGCAGCCCGGCATTGATATTGTCTTCATTGAGTCTGCCCTGGCCTCTCAGGTCTTTAAAAACTCGCGTTAATTTTTCCGATAAATTATCAAACATAAAATTAATTTAACTATGTATTCTGGCTGAATTCTAACTGATTCAGCGACTAACAAAAACGGGATTCAAGCATTATCATTCAATACTTCATTGAATTAGCAGAATATGCCATGATTCAGGTAGTGATTTGAAACTATTATATTATGACCATGCAAACCAGCTTCATTGTCTTGTTTTATCTGCTCGCGACAGGCGCGCTGACGGTTAATACGTTCAGACCAAATATCTCGCCAGTTCTCGCCCGAGGCATGATGCTGATTTGCGGGGCAATCGCATTGCATATCCATGCCAACATACTTCTTCGTATGATGTTTACAGATAGTGGATTAAATCTGGGATTACTGGTTTCTATATCACTGGTAAGTTGGACGGTTACACTGATTGTTTATCTGGCCTCGTTCTACCAGCAAACACAAAGCTTGATGATACTTCTCTTCCCATTATCTGCCGTTTGCGTAATTGGCTCGCAATTACTGGATGAACATCGAATACTTGGAGAACAACTGACTAATGGATTAAAGATTCATATCGTTCTTTCTATCTCTGCCTATAGCCTGTTATTTATTGGCACTTTACAGGCGTTGCTCATGCGATATCAGGAAAAACTCTTATTAGCCAAAAAAGCCATACTTGTCATGAATATATTGCCGCCCTTGCAAGTCATGGAACATTTGTTATTGCGTTTTATTATTGTTGGTTTTTTTCTATTGAGCCTGAGTCTCGCTACCGGCTTGATGTTTATTAATGATATGTTTTCGCAACATCTAGTTCATAAAACCGTTTTATCGATATTGGCATGGCTTATTTATGGGGTATTACTTTGTGGACATTGGTTCGCGGGTTGGCGAGGGAAGCGCATAACTCGCTGGGCAGTAGGCGGTTTTATCACGCTACTGTTGGCATATTTAGGTACAAAATTTGTGCTCGAATTGGTGCTAGACCGGGTATAAACCGGTTTTATTGGTGGAATACTTGACAACCACCATACTGAATAGCACACAATACACTTAATATTGGTAATAAAGGGCACTCCTTGTTGGAAGAAATTTCACTTTCAGTTCTGTTTGGAACGTTGGTCTTACTCGTTTTTCTCTCTGCATTTTTCTCAAGCTCGGAAACCGCAATGATTGCGCTTAATCGTTATCGATTAAGACATCTTGCGCAGGAAGGTAAACGTAGTGCAATCATCTCGGAAAAATTGCTTTCCAGACCAGATCGCTTAATTGGTTTAATTCTGTTTTGTAATAACCTCGTCAATTTTATTGCCGCAACGATTGCAACCCTGATTGGTCTGCGATTACTCGGTGAATTGGGGGTGGCACTCGCACCATTTATCTTGCTTGCTGTGTTTTTGATTTTCGCTGAAGTCATGCCAAAAACCATTGCCGCATTTTATCCAGAGCGTATCGCCTTTCCAGCTAGTTACGTCCTCACCATATTGTTAAAAGTGGCATCACCGGCTGTTTGGTTAATCAACTGGATATCTAATGGCTTACTTGGCGTCATTGGCATAAAGACCGATGAACAGGAAGATACACCTTTGACAAGAGAAGAACTACGTACGATTGTTCGTGAAGCGGGCACATTAATATCGCAACGAAATCAGCGTATGTTAATCAGCATTCTCGATCTGGAGAATGTCACAGTCGATGACATCATGGTGCCTCGTAATGAAATAGTTGCCGTCGATATCGACGATCCGGTAGAAAAAATCATTCAACAATTAAAACGGCTGCAGCATACGCGTATACCCGTTTATCAATCCAACATCGATAATATTATTGGCATAATTCATGTTCGACGCGTACCGAGAATTCTGAATCAAGAAGGCAATACCAGTATTGATTCCATCAAGAATATTGTTACCGAATGTTATTTTGTGCCAAAAGGCACCCCACTACATATACAAATGACAAATTTTCAGCGCAATCGTCGTCGCTTTGGCATAGTTGTAGATGAATATGGTGTGATACAAGGGCTTGTCACCCTGGAAGATATTCTTGAGGAAATCGTCGGCGAATTCACCACCGATATACAAAGTCATAAACTGGAAATACAACGACTAAATGATGGAAGTAATCTGGTAGATTGCACCATACATATACGAGAATTAAATCGACAATTAAAATGGCATTTGCCCACTGATGGGCCTAAAACTCTGAATGGTCTGATTCTGGAACAACTGGAATATATTCCTGAAACGGGCACATCACTCAAGATCAGTGATTATTTGATTGAAATTACTGATGTATCAGACAGTGCAGTCAAAATGGCCAGAGTCAGGATTAATGAGCAAAAAGCAGAGACCGCTGACTAATTAAAGAACGTAATGACACTGCCGTTATATTATTGAATTAATTATTCAATTAATAATATGGCAACAGACAAACGTAAATTTAGC
>JBCCHP010000040.1:0-10211 GCA_039028675.1 Pseudomonadota bacterium
AAAAGATGTATTTAGAGAGGCAATTACTGTGCAATTATTAGCTTTAAATCACTCATTTATGTAACAAAGCTTGTTAAAGAATGATTAGCGCTCATCCATGCTTTACATGGCCTATATATTTGTGAATTAAACATCAATCTCATTAGTACCTATATATGTTTTTTCAGCTGTTGTTCGTAATGATTTATAATCGAGTAAACAATTACACAGCAGGAATCGTTAATGTCAAAACAAGAAAAAAGCATGGAGATGACCATCCTTATGACACCTGATATGGCAAACTTTTCAGGTAATGTGCATGGTGGTTCAATTCTTAAATTACTAGACCAGGTTGCCTATGCCTGTGCTGCAAAATATTGCAAATCCTATGTAGTTACTGTTTCATTGGATCAAGTCACCTTTAGAGAACCGATAAAGGTTGGCGAATTAGTGACATTTCGTGCTCATGTAAACTATGTAGGCGGTAAATCTTTGGAAGTCGGTGTGAAGGTATTTTCTGAAGACATTCATACGCAGTCGGTTAGGCATACAAACTCCTGTTATTTCACCATGGTTGCTATTGGAGAAGACAAAAAGCCAATCGATGTACCCCTACTCAAAATCGAATCAGAATTCGAACAAAAATTATTTGAAGCAGGAAAGATGCGCAAGGAATTACGCAATGAAATTGTAAAACGCAATACGGAAATTACTTCAGATATACCTGACTATAATAGTGATTTAACAGCAAGATCTAAAAATTAATTAAAAGTGTTTGTAGCCGGATTTGGGTAAATTGATCTTCTCATCATCACTATTTTTTAATACAAGTTCTTTTTGTTCGATAATTTTTCCGATTTTGGTTATCGGGCAAACTTGATTCAATTGTTCAATCGCTTCACTTGACATCAGTTCAGGTAATGTAAAACACAATTCATAATCATCGCCACCTGTTAACGCTAGCTCATAGCAAGTTGCTCTATCTAGTTTTTTTATACTGGTACTGATTGGCAACTTGTCTACTATTACTTCAGCACCAATATTACCTTCGTGTAGAACATGTAATAAATCTGCTACTAACCCATCGGAAATATCAATACAACTTGTTGCATTGCCGAGTAGTTTTTGACTTAACGTCAATCTTGGCTTAGGACGATTTAACCTTAATAACTCTTCATTTGTAGCATGTCCCCACTGCTGGGGCTCGATCAATGATTTTAATGCAAAAGCAGCAGCGCCTAATGTGCCTGAGACATAAATATCATCACCTGGCTTAGCGCCTGAACGTAGCAAACTACAAGTTGGTGTAATCAAGCCTTGCAGTTGAACAGTAACAGACATTGGGCCTCTTGATAGATCGCCACCAATTAATGATAAAGCATATTCATTTGCTAATGCATGAAATTGTTTGGCAAAGATTTCAATCCACTGGAGATCATTCTCAGGTATGGTCAAGGAAAGTGTTATCCAAGAGGGAGTTGCTCCCATTGCTGCCATATCACTTAGATTTACTGCTAATGATTTGTAAGCAATATCTTCCGGCTTCGTCTCTATTGGAAAATGGATGCCACTTACCAGCGTGTCCATACAAAGAACAAGCTGTTTATCTTTTGGAATATTGATAACGGCAGCATCATCACCAATGCCAACAATCACATTGTTATTTGTAGTTGGCTGTTTAAAATAACGTTGGATTATCTCAAACTCATTCACATCAGCTCAAAATCTATTGCATTTCAGTTTGGCGTAAATGACGTGCAACTTTATCCATCACACCATTAATATATTTATGAGATTCTTCAGCACCGAACGTTTTAGCTAGCTCAACTGATTCATTGACAACGATTCGAAATGGCAATTCAATATTGTGCTCCATCTCATAACAGCCTATTAACAATACTGCTCGCTCTATCGCATCAAGTTCTATAACAGGCCTATCTAGTAAATGTTCGAAATGTTTTTCAAGCTCATGTTGATGCTGAATTACACCTTGTAACAAAGATTTAAAATAATCAATATCGGTTTTTGCTAACTTTTTTTCATCACTTTCAAATTCATGAATAATCTCACTAATATCTTTACCGGTTAATATCCATTGATAAAGTGCCTGAACTGCATTCCGTCTGGCTTTCACTCGGGCGCGTTTATCAATTGATGTGACCTGATTACTCATTCTTATATTATATGTCGAGTGACACCGATCATTTCCAATGCCGCTAGCGCTGCTTCAGACCCTTTGTTACTCTCCTCTTGCCCTGCTCTTTCCAATGCCTGTTCACTATTATCTACAGTTAATACGCCAAAGATAATCGGCACACCGTATTCTATTGCAAGATTGGCAATACCATTAGCACAAGTATTACAAATATACTCAAAGTGCGGCGTTTCACCTCTGATCACTGCGCCCAGTGTAATGACTGCATCGTATTGTGAGCTAGCAACTAATAAACTTTTTACCGCTACAGGAATTTCAAAAGCACCTGGCACCTTAACAAGCGTTATGTCCTGCTCATTGATATGATGCTGCCGTAATGTCGATATCGCGCCATCGTATAATTTATCCACGATAAAGCTATTGAATCGACTGGCAACAATTGCAATTCTTGCAGCCTCTTTCAACTCACCATCATGCTGTATGATACTAATTTCAGACATAAACAAATCTATTACTGAACATACTCAACAATCTCTAGACCAAATCCGGATAAAGCATGAATACGCTTTGGTGCGCTAAGCACACGCATTTTTTTCACACCCAGATCAGATAAAATCTGAGCACCCAAGCCAATCGTTCGCTGATCCCATGAAATTTTACTAGCTTTATCCTTTTGTTGTGTTTGTTCTGTTTTATATGATTCTATTTGTTTTATTAACTCCATAGAATCAAATTGATTACAAAGGATAACCAACACGCCTGTCTCTTCATCAGACATGCGTTTTAAAATATCATTGACTGGCCAGCCACGATCGCTAGCAGTGCTACCAGTTAAATCAGAAATTGGATTCTCCAAATGTACACGTACTAAAGTAGGTTGATCGGGATTAATTCGACCTTTGACCATCGCCAAATGCAGTTTCTTTTCAAGCTTATCCATATAAGCATGCAATACAAATTGACCATACTCTGTCGGCAAATGACATTCAGTCATATGTTCTACCGTTTTTTCATTTTCAATCCGGTATTTAATCAAATCAGCAATAGTGCCAATCTTCAGATCATGATCAATAGAAAACTGTTCCAGATCAGATTTTCTTGCCATTGAGCCATCATCATTCAATACCTCAACGATAACGGCGGCTTCTGTTAAGCCTGCCAAACGCGCTAAATCACACCCTGCTTCCGTGTGTCCTGCTCTGGATAACACTCCACCTGGTTGAGCCATTAGCGGAAATACATGACCAGGCTGAACAAGATCTGTCGGTTTCGCATTAGCTGCGACTGCTTTCTGAATGGTTAACGCCCTGTCTGCAGCTGATATACCTGTTGTAACTCCTTCAGCCGCTTCAATAGAAACCGTAAAGTTAGTCGTGAAATTGGAATTTGATTGGCTGGTCATCAATGGTAAATTTAATTTACGGCAGTGCTCGCCAGTTAGCGTAAGACAGATCAAGCCGCGTCCAAAGCGCGCCATAAAATTAATATCTTCGGAACGCACGCAGCCCGCTGCAATAACCAGATCACCTTCATTCTCACGATCTTCATCATCCATCAGGATAACCATTTTACCCTGTCTAATATCTTCAATAAGCTCTTCGGTGGAATTCATTTGTCTTCGTAGTTAATTAATTGCTCTACATATCGCGCTAACATATCAATTTCAATATTAACATGTGTATTGATTTGATAATGTTGAAATATTGTTTCTTGTAGTGTGTGCGGAATTATATTGACAGATAATTGTTCATTAGATACTGAATTTATTGTCAAGCTGACACCATCAATTGTCACCGATCCTTTTTGGCTTACGTACTTAATTAATGAACCCGGTATCTGAAATTCAAAGCGTATAGAGCGACCGTCTTCATTTATGGCAATGACTTTGCCAAGTCCATCAACATGACCACTGACTAAATGACCGTTAATACGATCTGATAATTGCATTGCGCGCTCCAGATTTATCATTGAACCTTCATCCAGAAAGCGAAAACCTGTCACTGATAGCGTCTCTGCTGAAAGGTCAGCACTAAAGGTATCAGATGATTTTTCTATGACAGTTAAGCAGCAGCCATTCACAGCAATACTGTCACCGATAGCGATATCATTCAGTTCAAGCTTATCAGTATTAAATACATAGCGACTGTCCTCACCATGATTACTAATGGACTTGATTTGACCTGTTGCTTCTATAATTCCTGTAAACATATGCTCTATTTCAATGCAGCCTATAAGTTAAACGCAAATCTGTTCCAAACTGCCTGGTTTCCGTAAGAATAAACTCATAACAATCATCAATATTCTGAATACCAGTTATATTACTTAATGCAGCAGCATCGCTACCTAGAATTTTTGGCGCTAGATAAACGATAAGTTCATCAATGAGTTTATTTTTAATAAGCGCACTTGATAGATCGGCACCACATTCTACCAGGATATTATTCAGCTGATACTCAACCGCAAGATGTTGAAATACTTTTAATAGCCATTCTTTTTTCTCATGAATATGAATGACTTTTGTTTGTTCATGCATAATTGTTAAATGCTCTGCCTGCGTATAGATTAATATATCTCCAGGTTCAGAAAATAATACTGACGATTTATCGATTTTACCTTGTCGATCAATAATTACTCTTACAGGTTGAATAAATTCACCATGAAAATCTCTGACAGACAACTTAGCATTATCGTAATTCACAGTATTTGCACTTGATAAGATTGCACCATGCATTGCCCTAATTCGATGAACATCCCGTCTTGATTCAATTGAGCTAATCCATTGACTATCTCCATTGGCAAGTGCTGTTCTTCCATCCAAACTCATCGCCATTTTACATGTCACATAGGGCAATCCAACTTGCATACGTTTTATAAATCCCTTGTTTATCTCCTGTGCTTGTTCTTTCAACAGTCCTTGTCTTACCAATATGCCAGCTGCTCGTAGTTTTTCTATTCCTTTACCTGAGACTAATGGATTTGGATCTTCCATTGCGATCACAACTTCACTGACTTTCGCTTCAATTAACGAATCGACACAGGGTGGTGTCAAGCCATGATGTGCACATGGCTCCAGAGTGACATAAACGATCGCATTAGCAACATCGTTTACATTATTTAATGCGTTAATTTCAGCATGTGCCTCGCCCGCAAATTGATGCCAGCCTTCATTGAGAATGTCACCCTGCCTAACAATGACACAACCGACTTCTGGATTGGGTTTACACGTTAGTTGTCCACGCCTTGCTAGTTGCATGGCACGAGACATAAATTGATAGTCTTGTTGCGTCCACGTCAACTCTCTTCACCATCTTCTGATAATAAATCCAGCTGACTTTTTCGTAATTCAGGAGGTAATTCGTTTTCGAGACGCTCAATTTCATCGAGAAAGGCGCGCACGTCTTCAAAACTACGATAAACCGATGCAAAGCGAACATAAGCTACCTGATCGAGTGCGCGTAATTGTTCCATTACCCAATTGCCAATTTTCATCGCAGCAACTTCACGATCACCTGTTGCTCTTAACTTATGCATAATATTAGCAACAGCAATATCTATTCGTTCTGTTTCAACTGGACGTTTTTCCATCGCCCGTAGAAATCCACCCCTGAGTTTTTCTTCATTGAAGGGTTCGCGACGCCCATCTGATTTAATAATTCTCGGAAAATTTAATTCAGCGGATTCATAGGTAGTAAAACGCTCTGAACAACTCATACACTCTCGGCGGCGGCGAATTTGATTACCTTCTCCTACCAGTCTCGAATCAATCACACGTGTATCAGGATCAGAACAAAAAGGACATTTCATTTATTCCAGCCTTTTTCAGATAAAAAAATAAGGGATTGTTATTCACAATCCCTTATTACTATACAAGGTTTAACGTAATGAATTAACGCAAATCGTCATTAAACTCATAAAGTGGGCGTTTTTTGCATAGTTCAAGTACTTCTGATTTCACTTTGGTAATCATGGATTCGTCACCCATGTTATCCATAATGTCACAAATCCAGTCAGCAACTTGTACGCTATCCGCCTCATCAAATCCACGTGTTGTAATTGATGGCGTTCCTATACGAATACCACTGGTAACGAATGGCGATTGCGGATCATTAGGTACCGCGTTTTTATTTACCGTGATGTTTGCACTGCCTAATGCCGCATCCACTTCTTTACCGGTCAATCCTTTTTCCACCATATCAACCAGAAACAGATGGTTCTTTGTACCACCAGATACAATCTTTAATCCACGCTCAATAAAACGATCCGCCATTGCACTAGCATTTTTCTTCACTTGCTGCATATATATTTTAAATTCAGGTTGCATCGCTTCTTTAAAGGCGACGGCTTTGGCAGCTATCACGTGCATCAATGGGCCACCTTGGTAGGCCGGAAATACAAGAAAATTGACTTTCTTTTGTATCTCTTCATTTTCCTTACCCATGATCAAACCGGAACGTGGACCACGCAATGTTTTATGTGTGGTGGTGGTAGTTACATCAGCAATTCCAACCGGGCTAGGATACTCACCCGCTGCGACCAAGCCGGAGACGTGTGCGATATCAGCTAGCATATAAGCACCTACTTTATCGGCTATATCACGAAACCGCTGCCAATCCAGAATTTGTGAATATGCAGAAAAGCCGGTCACAATTAATTTTGGCTTGTGTTCCATTGCCAACGCTTCCGCTTCGTCATAATCAATCTCACCGGTATCGGTATTCAAGCCATATTGAACAGCATCATAAATGCGTCCAGAAACATTCACCGGGGCGCCATGAGTTAAATGTCCGCCGTGTGCCAGACTCATGCCCATAATTTTATCACCTGGTTCAAGCAATGCATGATATACCGCGCCATTTGCTTGTGAGCCAGAGTGCGGTTGCACATTAGCCCAGCTCGCACCAAATAATTCACAAGCCCGTTCGATTGCTAATTGTTCTGCTACATCGACGTATTCACATCCACCGTAATAACGTTTGCCAGGATAACCCTCAGCATACTTATTGGTTAATACTGATCCTTGGCAATCCAATACTCTTGGACTTGCCATATTTTCAGATGCGATTAATTCAATATGCTCTTCCTGACGGCGGCGCTCACTTTCCATTGCAATGAAGAGCTCGTCATCAAACCCTTTTATAGTCGTATCTTTAGTAAACATAGTTATCCTCTAGTGATGATTAATTAAATTCTTGAGCAAAATTCTGGCTCTGATGTTGTTCTGTGAGTAATGTAATCGTCGTTTTCTCTGTACCGATTTAATTATAATTCTGCTTAGCGGCCGCAAATATTAACAAATGCCACGCGGTCCTGCATTGATTGCAGGTTAAATCACCCTTAACCCATGCATTTTAAGCTAACTCACTGAATTTTAAAATTTTAAAGTCCTTTTAGTGTAACGCTTAAAGCATAATTGAATGAAGAATTTTCCATTTCGGTCGCTATATCGTTCAGGTCAAATAGTGAAGACGTAGCAGCATATAGCCATTTCATATACCACTCACAATTTCAGTAAAATTTATTTAAAACAATAGGATATAGATGTCGGCACTAAAAAATATAGATTCCGGGAATGATATAAATATTATTAAACGGAGATTTTTGAACATTAACCGTCAGCGCCTGCAGAATTCTACGGAAATACTGGACGCCCGACAACGCGCCTTCATCGAGGCACTGCCATTACTTTTTCATGAAAACAATGTCTGTCTGCCAGGGTATGTGAGCGAAGCTACGCCTGCCGGAATATTTGAATTCTGCCTGACACAGCAATGTATGAGCGCAGCTGAATCATTATTTCAAAAATATAAAGCAGATAGACGAGCCAAGCCAATTATGGCGATACAGGGCATGTATTTTATGGGCAGTAGCGGTTCTATTGCGTTTAATCGACATAGCGATTTTGATGTCTGGTTGTTACATGATAATCGTTTGGCACCAGATAATATCGATCTGATCCAGCGAAAGGCACACGCTATTGAAAAATGGGCCGATGAAAATTTGCGTCTTGAAATACATTTTTTTGTTTTCTCAGCAGCAGAATTCAAACATGGTAAACAACAGGGGTTGTCGACAGAAAGTAGTGGTTCAGCGCAACACTATTTGTTACTGGATGAGTTTTATCGTTCGAGTTTGTTAATTGCTGGAAAAACACCAATCTGGTGGCTAGTACCGCCTGAGTATGAGCATCAATATGATGACTATATTCAATCGTTAATCGATAAAAACTTAATTATCAAAGATGATTATCTGGATTTCGGTTCAGTTAACAAGATTCCTGCAGCAGAATTTTTCGGTGCTGCAGTTTGGCAACTCTATAAAAGTATTCGCTCACCCTATAAATCATTGATGAAATTATTATTGATTGAAGTTTATGCCAGTGAATATCCGAATATCGACGTATTAAGTGTGATGTTTAAAGCACTGGTATACGAAAAAATAAAAAACATTGATGAACTCGATCCTTATTTGCTGATGTATCAAAAAGTAGAAGAATATTTAATGATACATAATCAGCGAGAACGCCTTGAGTTATTTCGACAAAGTTTTTATTACAAAATTAATGAACCGTTAGGCAATCAGGTAAAAAAACGTAGCTGGCGCAGAAATTTATTCCAGTCTATGACGATGGATTGGGGTTGGACTCAGGATCGTTTCCAATTATTGGATATGCGCAAGGATTGGCACATAGCAGAGATCTCACAACAGCGAAATCGTTTAATGAATTCATTGACAGAGAGTTATCGATTTCTCTCGTCATTTGCAAGACAAAACACTGAGGTCTCACTTGTCAGCGAAACAGAACTAAATATTCTCGGAAGAAAACTGTACGCCGCATTTGAACGCAAATCCGGCAAAATCGATATTATCAATCGTGATAATGATAATATCCTGAATTCTTCCACGGTCACCATTAAACAAAGTAAAAGTCCCAAAGGACATTCCGACTGGCAACTGATATTAGAGCAACAACATCAAGCGACCAATATTAAACCTGTTAAACGCGCAAAAAGTGTATTTGAACTGATAGCCTGGGCATATTTTAATCATTTAGTTGATAAACATTCAGCATTCTCTCTATATTGTGAAGATAATCTGACTGTTAAAGAACTCAGACAAATTATCACTGCATTGGAAGATGAATTTCCGGATCGATCAATAGGCGAAGCAGACTTTAATGATCTTAATCAAAATGCACGCATACAACATGCCTGTTTATTTATCAATGTGGGAATCATTCCCTATGAAGCAATGGAGCATGTATCCAGTTCACGAGATGATGTTCTAAGCTATGGCGCTAAGCATTGTAATCTCGCCGTTACTTTCGATCTAATTCTTTCAACCACATGGGAAGAACTACTAACGTTTCATTTTGTTGGTGATGATGCGCTAGTTGAATGCATATCTGAATATACTCGATGGTACCCTGTATCAGACAACCAGCGCCCAGTAAAACTGCCTGTTTATAGTTATTCTTCCAGTTATGGAACTGCAATAACGCAACGTATTGAAATAATGCTACACGATATTTTAGGACATTATTATCGTGATAACCTGGTGGAAAAACAGCGTTATTTAATAATGCTAGGAGATAAATATTATGAATTGTTTAATGAAAACGGAGTAATAAAAAATCAAATTGTTGGTCATGTTAAAAATTTGATTCGCAATCTATCCCGGCCTAATGGTTGCTATAGTCCATTGATATTTGATAAGTATTCAAATGAAAATCCACTAATACAAACTATTTATCAATTAAATCGAGATAATCGTATTCAAATATTTTTCTTAACTCAAAGAAATATAGCAGATATTTATATCATTGATGAAAACGGTTCCTTATTTAATCAAACCATGCCGTTTTTCAGTATCAATGCATTGATTAAACATTATGACATATTTATTAAATCAACTATCAATCGTCGTTTGTTTTTAATGTTAAATAATAGTAACAATATCGATAATATTCAGATTGAGTTTTATTCAATTCATGAATCTTCTGATAGACCATTCAGGATATCTCGTATTAATAAAGACTTGGATAATGAAAATACGGGCTTTATTAATTTACAGGTTATTG
>JBCCHP010000041.1:0-10116 GCA_039028675.1 Pseudomonadota bacterium
ATTTGTTTTATGTCGTTATGCCGATGTTTAAAGCAGCTGATGTAGACACAATCACAATTTACGATATGCCGGGTGATACGTCGGGTACTTACCATTTCGCAATGGAAGAACAGCATGAAGTTGGCATGCGGGTATCGAAAGCAGGAGAAATATTATTTTTTACCACAGGTAATGGTGAGATAAGAAAACAATATCAATTACCTTTGCCGGTAGGTGTAGAAGTAACCTCATTTGCTAGTGGCGATCCAACGCAGCAAGTATTAGCGTTTGGTTTATCAAACGGCCGTGTCTTTGTTTTTCAACATACCTATGAAATCACATATCCAAATGATGAACGTTTGATCACGCCGGGTTTGTTTTTTCCTTATGGTGAAGCACCATTACAGTTCTTTGAGGAAGGTAAGCCTGTTAGGCATTTGACTGTTCAATATGATGGTGAAGTCTCAACCATAGTAGGTGTTTCTGATACCGCTGTTGCCAAAGTGCTTAATACGATGAAAGAAACATCATTTTTAAGTGATGACGTTGAAATCATTCGTGAAGAATCAGAAATTCTTTTACCCAGTGCAGAGATTGTTTCCATTCGACTGGATATGGACCAACGAAATTTATATATCGCAAGTCAGGATGGCACGGTCGCATTCTATGATGTCACCAATAAATCTGAGCCAAAACTCATTGATACGGTAGATGCGGTTGATTCAGGCATATCAATCACTGCGCTAGAATTTTTAGCGGGTGGTATTTCTATTCTCGTTGGTGACAGTGAAGGCAGAATTACTCAATGGTTTCCGCTTAGAGATGAAAACAATAACTACACACTAGCCAGAGTGCGTGATTTCACTGATCACAAAACACCAATTGTCAGTATTGTGCCGGAGCATTATCGCAAGGCATTTGCAGCAGTTGACGAGGCAGGTTACTTAGGGCTTTTCCATGCTACTGCGCATCGAACGGTTTATTACGAAAAATTAGAGCGCGATCAAATTGAAGGAATAGCCATCGCGCCCAGAGCCAATGCAATCATTCTAAAAGACAAACAAGCCAAAGATTTAAAATATTTGGAAGTACACAATGAGCACCCTGAAATCTCATGGCAAGCAATTTGGGGTAAAGTTTGGTATGAAAGCAGACAAGAGCCTGAACATATTTGGCAATCATCTTCTGCCAGTAGTATTTTTGAACCGAAGTTCAGTCTAGCCCCTCTTGCGTTTGGCACAATGAAGGCAGCATTTTATGCGATGTTAATTGCCATGCCTCTCGCCATTTTTGGCGCAATGTATACCGCTTACTTTATGGCGCCGAAAATGCGTCAAATCGTGAAGCCGACGATTGAGATCATGGAGGCATTGCCAACAGTGATCCTTGGTTTCTTGGCCGGTTTATGGTTGGCGCCTTTTGTTGAGAAACATTTGCCTGGAACATTTTTGCTGTTAATCATGGTGCCAGCATCTGTGATCGTTGCCGCGGCGCTTTGGGAATTTGTGCCTGAAAAAGTTAAACATCAAATTCCTGATGGCTGGGAAGCAGCACTCCTGGTGCCCGTGGTCATTCTTGCCACCATTGCAGCTATTTCACTTAGCCAGCCTGTCGAAAACTTATTTTTCGCTGGCAACATGCCGTTGTGGTTATCCACCGAACTTGGCATTACTTATGACCAGCGTAACTCTCTCGTGGTGGGTTTTGCGATGGGGTTTGCCGTAATACCGACTATCTTCTCGATTAGTGAGGATGCGGTATACAGCGTACCTAAGCATTTAACCTCAGGTTCATTAGCATTGGGGGCAACGCCATGGCAAACCATGGTGCGTGTTGTATTACTGACCGCCAGTCCCGGTATATTTTCAGCCGTCATGATTGGCTTGGGTCGAGCAGTTGGTGAAACCATGATTGTGGTGATGGCAACCGGTAACACCGCCATTATGGATCTGAATATCTTTCAGGGTTTCAGGGCTTTATCAGCCAATATTGCCGTTGAGATGCCAGAATCAGAAGTGGGTAGTACGCATTATCGAATTCTGTTTTTAGCGGGTTTCGTGCTCTTTCTGGCCACATTCTGTTTTAACACAATTGCTGAGGTAGTGCGTCAGCGTCTTAGAAACAAGTACAGTTCGCTTTGATAAATTAAATACTAATGAATACAAAAATTACAAAATGGTTTAGTTCTGGACGTCCTTATGTCTGGCTAAATGCAGGAGCCGTCACTATTTCAATTGTGATGGTAACGGGCTTGGTTTTATTAATTGCAGCACGTGGCTTAGCACATTTTTGGCCTGCCGATGTGGCGGTATTTGATTACTATCAAGAACCCAATCAACGCACGGCCAGTTACATTGGTGAGTTTATTGAGGCTGAAGAAGTACCGAGATCACGTGTCGGTCAGACTGGTTATGAAGGCGAGTCTTTTGTTCGCCATCTCATTAAAACGGGAAACCGTGATGTGTATGGTCTTGATTTTACCTGGGTCATGGATGTCGGTATTCAAAATAAATCATATCCGGAAGACGCAACAATTATAGAACGTCATGAATGGGGCAATCTGAACGCCTTTATAAAAAGTGTGACGGTAGATGGTCAAACGATTAGCACTGGTGATGTGTGGTCAGTGTTTACAGATACTGTTGATAGAACAACTGAGTTGCATCATGAAATCAAGCATATTGAGAAAAGTTTGATTGGCGCGATCAACTATAAAATGGAACGTCTTCGTCTGGATGAAAGAAAGCTCGAGCTGAAAGATAAAAAGACGCCCGAAGCGCTTGCCGAGTTGGATAGAAAAAGGGCAGAACTGGATGAAGAATACAATGGTTACACCGATGAATTGTCCAAACTGTATGAAGAAATGAATAAGCCATCATTTGTCGCGATGCTGGCTGATGGTACAGACAAATCTGTGCAGTTTGCGACCGTGGTACGAGCGTTTCGACCTAATGCGATGGGTTTTTTCGATAAACTGGGATTTTATTTCGAAAAACTCTGGGAGTTTTTATCTGCAGATCCTCGAGAAGCCAATACCGAGGGGGGTATCTTCCCAGCAATATTCGGCACCGTTTTGATGGTCATTATAATGTCTGTGATGGTGACACCATTTGGTGTGGTGGCAGCGGTTTATTTGCGAGAATATGCGAAACAGGGCCCATTTACTCGCTTAGTCAGGATCGCTGTGAATAATCTGGCAGGCGTGCCTTCAGTTGTATACGGTGTATTTGGGCTTGGTTTCTTTGTTTATTTTGTCGGTGGTAATATTGACCAACTCTTCTTTAAAGCGTCATTGCCTGCGCCCACGTTTGGGACGCCAGGCCTGTTGTGGGCGTCATTAACCCTGGCAATATTGACTGTTCCGGTGGTTATCGTCGCAACGGAGGAAGGCTTGTCACGTGTGCCACGTGCGATACGTGAGGGTAGTCTGGCTTTGGGGGCAACCAAGGCAGAAACCATGTGGCGTACCGTATTACCCATGACAGCCCCTGCAATGATTACTGGCTTGATATTGGCGGTGGCACGTGCGGCGGGCGAAGTCGCGCCCCTGATGCTAGTGGGTGTCGTTAAATTGGCACCATCATTGGCCTTAGATTCTAACGCGCCATTTTTGCACCTAGATAGAAAGTTTATGCATTTGGGTTTTCATATCTATGATGTCGGATTTCAAAGTCCAAATGTGGAGGCAGCCAGACCATTAGTTTATGCTACAGCTTTATTACTGGTGATTTTAATCATCGTATTAAATCTGACTGCCATTCGAATTAGAAATACATTGCGGGAGAAATACCGTGCAGCAGAACAAAACTAATACAGTAATAAATTTGGAAGAGGATAATGGAGAACGGTTCGTGAACAAAAACACAGATTCGACACCTACACATTCGATGAATTTAGGCGACATCGTTGAAAATGGCGGCGAAAAAGCCAATCTGGCTGAGGAAAAGGTTGCCATTAGTGTTACGGATTTCAATCTTTTCTATGGTAGTAAACAAGCCCTGAAAGATATCAACATGACTATTCCTGAGAAAAAGGTGACAGCATTTATTGGCCCCAGTGGCTGTGGCAAATCGACCTTATTGCGTTCATTTAATCGTATGAATGATTTGATAGATAGCGTTAACGTCAGTGGCGAAATCAGTATAGATGGTGAAAATATTTTTGATAAAATGGTAAATGTTGCCGACCTGCGTCGCCGCGTTGGCATGGTGTTTCAAAAGCCTAATCCTTTCCCGAAATCAATTTATGAAAACGTTGCTTATGGATTACGAATTCAGGGAGTCAATGATCGTAGAACAATTGATGCCGTAGTTGAAAAATCATTAAAAGGTGCAGCACTTTGGGATGAAGTGAAAGATCGTCTGGATGATTTAGCTATGGGCTTATCCGGTGGACAACAACAACGATTGGTGATTGCGCGTGCAATTGCAATTGAACCAGAGATTATCTTACTGGATGAACCTGCTTCTGCACTCGACCCGATCTCTACCCTTAAGGTAGAAGAGTTAATCTACGAATTAAAAAACAATTTCACCATTGTCATTGTCACTCATAATATGCAACAGGCCGCACGTGTATCAGACTATACTGCCTATATGTATCTAGGTGAGTTAGTAGAATTTAACGACACGAGTACTTTGTTCACCAATCCGGAAGAGAAGATGACCGAAGATTACATTACTGGTCGATATGGTTAATAGAGAGAGATAAATATGCCAAATAATCTGAATAGTAGTAATCATATATCCAGTCGTGTTGATGAAGAATTGCAAAACGTATTAGGCAATGTGTTGGCAATGGGCGGATTGGCTGAAGAGCAGTTAACCAATGCAATCGAGTCCTTAATTTCCAGTGATGTGCCTTTGGCAAGTGCAGTTGTCGATAAAGAAATTCAGGTTAACACGATGGAGGTTCGGATTGATCAAGAGTGCACTAACATTCTTGCGAGACGACAACCTGCTGCGACTGATTTACGCCTGTTAATGGCGATTATAAAAACCATTACGGATTTGGAAAGGATAGGTGATGAGGCACAAAAAATTGCCAAGCGAGCAATAGATCTGACTGAGAAACAGGGCGGACCAAGATCTTATTATATTAGCATTAAGGCAATGGGTAATCTGGTCGTTACGATGTTACATGATGCATTAGATGCATTGGCACGTATGGATTCGAAGGATGCATTAGCAGTAGCAAATAAGGAACCAGAATCCGATGATCAATATAGTGCGATCATGCGCCAGTTAATTACTTATATGATGGAGGATGCGAGAAATATTTCCGGTGCCCTGGATGCAATTTGGGTGATTCGCGCCTTGGAGCGAATCGGCGATCATTCTCGAAATATCTGTGAGTATGTGATTTATCTGGTAGAAGGCAAGGATGTCAGACACATTAGTCTGGAGCAGGTAGAAAAAGAAGTAATCAATAGCAATAAATAGTCCGACATTTATTAAATTTTATTGCTGTTGTTTTTAAAAACTATAATAAAACTATAGTTTTAGTTAATCATGACCAAAAACGTATCTAAAGACATATCAAATTTTAAGATTCCCGAGTTATATATTAATCGTGAACTAAGTCTGCTTGAATTTAATCGCAGGGTATTTGCTCAAGCCAAGGACGAAAATAACCCTTTACTGGAACGTCTGCGCTTTCTTTGTATTGCCAGCACAAACCTGGATGAATTTTTTGAGATACGAGTTGCTGGTCTCGCGCAACAGGTTAAATACGGATCGGTACAAACGGGTGAAGATAATATGTCACCTGTTGAAGTACTAAAAAAAATAAGTGAAATAGCGCATGATTTCGTCGTTGAACAATATGACATCCTGAATGATGTATTGATCCCGGAAATGGCGAGGCAACATATTCAAATACTGAGACGCTCTCAATGGGGTACCGCCTTATCTCGCTGGGTCAAACGTTACTTTAATCGCGAACTACTACCAGTACTAAGTCCAATCGGTCTGGATCCGGCACACCCTTTCCCACGCGTATTAAATAAAAACTTGTATTTTATCGTAGAGTTGGAAGGCAAAGATGCCTTTGGACGTGATAGTGGATTTGCCATCGTTCAGGCACCGCGTTCTTTACCGCGTGTTATTGAAGTACCAAAAGATCTCAGTAAAGACACACATGATTTTATTTTGCTTTCATCGGTTATCCATTCACACGTAGGTGAATTATTTCCCGGTATGGAAGTTAAAGGTTGTTATCAATTTCGTGTCACGCGAAACAGTGATTTATTTGTCGATGATGAAGAAATAGATGATTTGCTACGTGCGCTGGAAGGCGAATTACCCTCGCGTCGTTTTAATGATGCTATTCGAGTGGAGGTTGCTGATAATTGCCCGGAAGAAATTAGTGCATTTTTATTAGAACAATTTAAATTGAGTGAGGATGCACTTTACAAAGTAAATGGTCCGGTTAATTTAAATCTCTTAATGCAGATAATCGATTTGGTAGATAGACCTGATTTGGTTTTCTCCGGCTTTACACCAGATCTACCGCCGCGCTTAACCAAGACAAAAAGTATTTTTGAGACATTACACAACGGCGATATTTTATTACATCATCCGTTTCAATCTTTTGCGCCGGTTATCGATTTCCTCAAACAGGCGGCGATTGATCCTAATGTACTTTCTATCAAGCAAACCCTGTATCGAACCGGCGATGATTCTGCAATTGTAAAAGCACTGATGGATGCGGCCAGGGCAGGTAAGGAAGTGACGGTTGTTATTGAGCTGCGCGCGCGTTTTGACGAAGAAGCCAATATTGAACTTGCTAGTGATCTTCAAGAAGCTGGTGCGCATGTGGTATATGGCGTGGTTGGCTATAAGACGCATGCAAAGATGATCATGGTGGTAAGACGTGAAGGTCGATCCTTGCGGCGTTATGTACATTTGGGTACGGGTAATTACCATGCACGTACTGCAAGGCTTTATACGGATCTTGGTTTATTAACTGCCGATCAAAAAGTTGCGGAGGACGTGAATAAACTCTTTCATCAGATGACAGGGCTCGGACGTGCAACCAAGCTCAAGAAGCTCTTGCAATCACCTTTTACTCTGCACAAATCGATCCTGAATTTTATCAAGAAAGAAACTGAATATGCCCTGGCAGGTAAAGAAGCGCGTGTGATTGCGAAGATGAATGCGTTGGTTGATCCGGAAATCATCCGGGCTTTGTATGAAGCTTCCAATGCTGGCGTAAAGGTCGATTTGATCATCAGGGGGATCTGTTGTTTGCGTCCCGGTATCAAAGGTGTATCAGAGAATATACATGTGCGTTCGATTATTGGTCGTTTCCTGGAGCACACCCGTATTTATTATTTTCTTAATAACGGCGACCCACATTTATATTGTTCCAGTGCTGACTGGATGCCGCGTAATTTTTTTCATCGAGTCGAGGCCTGTTTTCCAATTGAAGAAAAGCGTCCACGTGATCAAGTTATTAAATATGGCCTGATGAATTATCTATCGGATAATTCACAAGCATGGATATTGCAGGCTGATGGGAGTTACAAGCAGGCTAAACCTGGTAATGCAAAGCCTCGTTTGGCGCAATATAATTTATTGCATCAATACTGCGGTAAATAATGTTTATTCGGTTTTGATAATCAATCGGTAATTAATCGATGTAATATAATTTGCCTCACTGACCAGATCGGCTTCTGTCAGTGGGTTATCAATCAGCCACTTCTTTTTAAAGCTTAACTTAACCACATTATCTTCGGTCTTAATCTTTTTAATTGCATCGTCAATAAACTGATGACCCCGATTCAATACCACTGCCAGTCTTAATACGATAGATAACTGAATTAATTTATCACGAGTAGCATCATCGCTAATTTCATTATAGGTCTCTATTGGATATCTTCTTCGATGAGCTCTTACCAGAATACTTAACACTTTTTGTTCCTGTTTGGAAAAACCGGGCATATCTGCATTACCAAGTATGTATTCACCATGTTTATGATATTGGGTATGTGCTACCGCGAGTCCAATTTCATGTAAACGCGCTGCCCAATATAATAACTTTTCATCATTACGATCGTCATGTTGCCAGCTTGCATTCAATACCTTATAGATTTTTTTCGCCGTCGCCTCAAGACGTGCAGCCTGTTGGGTGTCAACACTATAACGTCTGGATATACGATCGACAGTTTGTTCACGTATATCATAATCGTGGTGTCTTCCGATTTGTTCATGAATCAATCCCTCTCTTAATGCGCCATCGGAATAATGCATTTCATCAATTTGCAATGCTTCAAAGATTGCTGAGAGAACAATCACGCCACCAACAAACACTGGCTGTCTGTTACCGGACAATGACTCAAAGTTAATATTGTCGATTTCGCCGAAATCCAGTAACGACTGTTTAAGTTTTTGCAAAGCATCTGATGTGATTGCAGCATCAGTCCATTCTTGCTCAATGCATACATTTAATATGGCCTTGATTGTGCCTGATGCGCCAATGGCAATTGACCAGCCATGAGTGCAATATGAATCCGCAATATTTTGTGTTTCTTGTAAAGCTGCTATACGTGCATCGGCCATTGCTCTGTCACTGATTACTCCATTGGCAAAAAAACGCTTGCTAATATTGACACAACCCATGAAAAGACTTTCTGTCACATTTGCTCGGTAGCCTTTGCCAATGATGAGTTCAGTACTGCCTCCACCTATATCTATGACAAGGCGATAATCAGTATCGTTATATAGTGTATTAGCGACACCTAGATAGATTAGTCTTGCTTCTTCACGACCAGAGATGATTTCAATCTGATGCCCCAGAGCCTGGTTGGCTCGATTAAGAAATTTTGCCCCATTCTTTGCTTGTCTAAGCGTGTTAGTTCCCACAGCACGGATATTGGTATGGGGAATTGTCTTTATCCGTTGGCCAAACTTTTCCAGACAGGTAATCGCTTTTTCCATTGCCTCTTCTGATAGATAGTTTTTCTTATCGAGTCCCCCTGCGAGTCGTACCATTTCTTTTAATCGGTCAACCACGATAGCGCGGCCATCTTCATAATTAGCGACAACGATATGAAAGCTGTTAGAGCCAAGATCTATAGCGGCATAATGTTCAATATGTTTCGCTTCGGCAGACACGTATTATTAAGTAATAATCAAGGTAGAATTATAGAAACTGTTGCACATTATAATTGTTATATTGCTGTAGCATAACAATTTTGGATATGAATCAATATGTCTTTTTCGCTCTATATTATGCGTCATGCAAAATCAGACTGGTCTACAAATGTCTCTGATTTTGATCGACCGATTAATCATCGCGGGCAAAAAAACGCTATTCGAATGGGGCGTTGGTTAAGTGAAAATGACTTTCAGCCTGAACTGACCATATGTTCAGCTGCCAATCGAGCAAAACAAACTCTGGAATTGTTACGACAGGAAATAATTACAATTTCGTCGAAAGATATCATTCTGACGCATGATTTATATTTGGCTGACATAGAGACACTGCTCGATAAGATAGCTCTGTATCAACATGGGGTGAAGAGCTTACTATTGATTGCTCATAACCCGGGTCTAGATCATTTGGCTGGTTATTTATCCAGTCAGAAGTTAAAGACCGATCAGAATGGTAAGTTGATGACTACAGCAGCAGTCGCGATATTTGAATACGAAAATTCGCAATTAACTAAACCAACCCGCATGCAAATCATCAGGCCGAAAGAACTGAGTTAGAGTTCAGTTTATTTTTCGGCAACAACATAGGCGATCCAGCCAGCATCAGCATCACCTTCTGTCTGTGGTAAAAACTCACCTGTTCCTTCACCATCATCATCCGCCTGTTCCCAATAAACGGTCGGTTTGAACCCGGCTTCAGTGAGCATTTCCAGTATTTCAGGCATAGTCCAGATGTAATTACTGCAGATGATGGAAGCATTGAAGTGCTAACTTCACCAGATGATTTTATTGCAGTTAAAGAAGCGTTAGAGGCTGCAAATTTAACTTCTGAACAAGCTGAAGTGACCATGCGTGCAGACAATATGACAGCACTTTCTGATAAGGAAGGAGAGACCATGTTAAAACTGCTTGATGCATTAGATGAATTAGATGATGTGCAAAATGTTTATTCCAACGCTGATATACCCGATTCCGTTTATGA
>JBCCHP010000042.1:0-10008 GCA_039028675.1 Pseudomonadota bacterium
CAAAAAAGAACATTTTATAAATTAAAAGTAAGCATTTACACCAAATATTAAACCCAGCCCAGGTTCATTACTTCCAGAACCGTGAGTTCGATACGCTTCATCCAATAAATTATTTACCGCAACATTCATATCTATGTGTTCACCAAATTTTTTACCAGCGCGCGCATTAATTAATGTATAAGCAGGTGTTCCTCCTGGTGGAATACGCTGGGTATCACTAGCATCTGCTGAACTTAATTTATCGGCCTTAGTTGCATGCGTAATTGAAAAGTCAAAACGTAAACTATCATTTGTATTTTGCCAGCGTAAACCAACAACAGATGTAAGCGGCATGATTCGACTAAAGTTTTCACGCACATTAATATTAGTTGTGTCGAATACATCGAGTTCACCTTCCAACCAGGTTACATTTGCATAAGGCTGAAAGCCATTCCCAAACAAATACTCTGTTGTCAGTTCTATACCTTGTATAAATCCTTCCGAACTATTCTGTTTACTCACCTCGGTTAAGCCGCCAACAATATTGCCCGTTGGCGTACTGGTAATGAAATCGTTAATATCTGTAATGTAATAAGTACCAGTAAAATTAAGATTTGATTGGCTGACTTTTAAACCTGTTTCAAAAGTTAGAAATTTTTCCGGATCTAGATTCGTTGCAGCAATTTCTGTTTCATTACTTCTACTCGCGCCAAAACGAGTTAGATCAGCAATATTAGGTGCTCGAAAGGACTGACTGATACCGCCCCAGACTTTCCAGGTGTTAGCTTCATTTAAGCTATAGTTTGCTCGCAAGGAGCTAACACTACTCACCCAGCTATCTTCAAAAGAAGCAGCAAGTCCAGTATCAGGATCTTCAAATCTGCCAACATCGGCGTGCGTGTAGGATAATCTTGTGCCAGCCGTTATGTTGATTCTGTCGGTGAGTGGAAATCGACCCTGCAGATATGCACCAAAAATACTAAAAGTTGAGTCATCACCAACAGGTCCTTGTATACGAACTGCATCCAGACTGCCATCAGCATTTAAATCTATTCGACTACTATCAACATTATCCTGATAAAAATCGATGCCATAAATGAATTGACCAAGCGTAGTAAAACTCTCCAATTGCAAATCCAGACCGAACATATTTGATTTAAAATCTTCAAACAAACGTTCACCATTGGCTATTATACGATCACCTTCTTCATGCCAACCTTGATGAGAAATAGTCAATTTTACAAGTTGTACATATTGATTGATATTTACACCTGACAGCTTTATGTAATCAAGTGAACGTTGTTGATCTTTTAATCGACGTAAATCGGTACCAATTGTTGTACCAGCAAAACTCTTTGAAAAAATAGTTGAATGTGTTCGCCAAACATCATCCTGCTTTAGGGATTGATGCACATAAGTCATAGTCCAGTCATCTGTCAGTTCAATATCAAAACGAGCATCATATGCAATCTCTGTGTAACCTGTTTCAGGCAATCGCCCAAGATCGGCAGCATTGATATCTCCGAATCCCTTGTAAGAGAAACCCATATGCAAACCCCATGATTGTCCTTCACCAAGTTCAAGTTCAGTTCTGGATAATTGACTACTTTCTGCAGTAGAAAAACGGTTCAATTGAGAACCATGTATAAACGTTTCTCCCTCTTGTTCAAACAGATAATTCGAAGACTTGGTTTTTAAATTTAATGTACCACCTACTGCATCGCTACCATATAAAATTGAGGCAGGACCATTTAATAGTTCAAGCCCCTCCAATGTATTCAGGTCAATGAGAGAAAAGTATTCGTTGGGACCATCTCGATAGACGGAGTTGTTATATCGAACACCATCGATAAGCGCCAATGTACGATAACCGGTAAAGCCACGAATAAAAGGTGATCCCTGCCCATTTGAGGTTTTTTGCACTAATACACCGGGCGTTTCAATTAATGCTTCAGGTAAACTTCTAAATTGTTTTTGCTTGATTTCTTCTTCTTGAACGACACTTACCGTGTGAGGAGCCTCAAATACTGATATGTTGCCCCTCGTTGCTGATATCACCAACGTTTCACCAATATTTTCAGTTTCTGTCTGAGCTTCATTCTGACCACTGTCCTTTAACTCTTCAGAATGCCCAGCTGACATGAGAAACACAGCTAATAAACCGACTAGAAGAGCTGGCTTCGCACTATTTTTTATGATGTAGATCAATGATCTGTACTAAATCTTAAACAATAATTAAAACTTCTTCGATAATAGCAATCATTCTTATTTAATGATACTTTATGTGAAGCAAATACTAATTAAATTAAGTTAATTGCTTGTTTTTAAATAAATTAAGGGAGAACAATATGTTAGCTCACATTTCAAGAAGTCTAATTGGGGGACTTATTTTATTTCAATTAGCCCAAATTGCCCATGCAGGTGAGAACCTCTGGGTGTACACACGTGGTACAGATACTAGACCGGAAGGTACCACTGAAGCCAAGATTAATTATATTGGTCGCTTCGATAAAGATTCTGGTGATTATGCATTTCATGATATTCGTCCAGAAATTGAATATGGTTTTACCAATAAATTCACTATGTCTGGCGCAATTATGATTTTTGGCCATGATTACTCTGGTATTGAGCCTGGAAATGACCCTGTGCATGAAACACAAGAAGCCAATGGCGGTAGTGTTGATCAAGTTAAAATTGGGGGTTTTGAAATTAAGGCGAAGTACAACATCCTGAGTCCTTACAAAGACATCATCGGTTTGACGGTTGGCCTCGCTTACGAAAGACGTGAGCACTATCGACTTGACGGTGCTGAAATCGATCAGAACTCAATCATTCCGCAACTTTATCTACAAAAGAACTTTCTTGACGACACGTTAGTTTTTGCATTGTTCGGTAAGATGGAATTTGAAAGACGTAATTCAGTTGGTGGCGGTGATGATGTGCTGGAAGAAGAGATTGCATTTGATCTTGGCATCGGTGTTTCTTATCGAATTGCGCCTAAATGGAATGTCGGTTTCGAGTACAGACATCAATCAGATTATCTTTGCGTAGTAGAAAATGGTGTACCTGAAGCTGGTGTGAAATGTTCTAACTTTGATTTCTTTGATATTGAAATTGGTGACCAATTCCAGAATGGTAACTACGTTGGTCCTAGCATCCACTATGCAGAACAAAAATGGTTCGCGACAGCTGGTTTGTTATATCAAGTTGCTGGTGGTGGCGATAACGCATTTAACAAAGGTGGAAAGAACTTTGATGAGCACGAAAAGTATCACCTTGGACTCCACTTTGGTTACAACTGGTAATTCTTAACAGTTAGAAATCAATTTATGAATAGACGTACTTTAAATAAATTAATTTCATTACTACCGCTTGGCCTGCTACTCAAACCAATTGAGTCGCAGGCCAAGACCTATCTCACTCCTGATGAGGCAAGAAAGATTATCTGGGGAGACGTTCAATTGACTCAATCGCATGTTACTTTGACTAAAGATCAAATGCGTTCAATTAAAAAATCCTCAGATACTAGAGTAAGACATAAGTTGGTCAGAGCCTGGAAAGTAGAAGATAAAGGCTGGTTTATACTTGATGAGATAATCGGTAAACACGAAAACATTGACATAGCAGTTGGCCTTACTAATGAAGGCAAGGTAAAAGGCATTGAAGTACTTGTTTATCGGGAAACCTACGGACATGAAATTCGCAATGAAAAATGGCGTGCCCAATTTCATGGAAAGGATTACACTGAAGTTCTACGTTTGGACAAACAAATTAAAAATATAGGCGGCGCAACACTTTCTTGTCGACATATAACAGATGGTATCAATCGACTGACTCATACCTGGGATCAAGTACTCCGAAATCAATAGCCAACTGGCAAACATGAACTCTCTGTCGCGTTGTAAGCCTTTACTGGGTACTTATGTTGAAATAAACATAGAATCCGAAAAAGATAGAGAAACACTACTAACACTCAGTACAGAAGCGTTTGCGAAAATTGAACGTATCGAACAATTAATGAGCTTCCATAATCCGGATAGCGAATTATCTTTTATCAACAAACATGCATTTAATTATCCTTGCTCATTGTCATTAGAAACCGAGACGGTAATTCAAACTGCATTAGACATTAGTCAAATAACTAATGGTATCTTCGATGTGACTATCGCGCCCGTATTATCTGCCATGGGGTTATTACCTGATATTAATGTAGACACTGATGAAAGTGCTAATTGGCGTGATATTGATATACAAAATGAAATGATTCATTTTAATAAACCGTTACAGATTGATCTTGGTGGTATTGCTAAGGGCTATGCAGTTGATCTGGCACTATCAATCTTTGATGATAGTGATGATGTAGTGATCAACGCCGGTGGAGATATGAAAATGTCTCAATGGCAAAATAAAATTGTTGGTATCAGGCACCCCGATCTATCTAAAAATAAAATTATTGATATACCGATGCGTGCTGCTGCTGTCGCTACCAGTGCTAATTATTATCTCGATGGCAAGAGTGCTATTATTTCGCCTGCTACAAAGCATGCAATTAAAGATGATCGCAGCATATCAATCTTTGCTGATAATTGTATGCATGCGGATGCATTAACAAAGGTCGCTTTTCTCCACAATCAAAATGAAAGTATCCTTAATCAATACAATGCATCTATCATAAAACTATCAGATGATGATACTGAAGTAATGAAGTAGATATTTATAATATGGCTCTAATCGCAGTAAAAATTCCGAAGAAAATACAAATGCTTTTCTTTTCGCTTATTGGATTAAGTTGGGCGACAGGCCTTGCCTTTTTTGCACTAAAAACCTGGTTTATCGTAGAAGGTGAATTTGGTCCGGAAAAACATCCCTGGCAACAACCCATGCTTATGATACATGGTGGTTCTTCTTTTTTAATTATGATGATGTTTGGCGCATTATTAGTCAGTCATGTGCCTTCAACCTGGAAACTAAATCGACTGCGTGGGATTGGGATAACACTGGTTAGTATCATCTCTTTTCAAGTCATTTCTGCTTATATGCTCTATTATCTCGGGAATGAAACAATGCGCGATATCATTGAGTATATGCATTTGTTTGTCGGTTTTATTTTACCTTTTATCATTTTGCAGCACGTACTTGCTGGCAAGAAGAAAAAAGTGGCCGCCATCAACAAATCTTGAAATTTTGTTGCGCAGATTCAGGAAATTATTAATCAGGAATTAAAAAGGCCGGGGGTTTTAAACCCCGGCAAGAACACCAGAGAAAAGTGTCGATAAAAATAATACGTTATCAGAGGCTGTAATAAGAATCATTTACAAAAACCTGTTAAAAAAAAACTAAATAGTCAGTAATAAATCTCTATCTAATTGTTTTTCCATTGTTTTTTGTAAATGAGAAGCGGCTTCACAGGCACATGAACCACATTGAGATGCGACACCTAGCTGGTCTTCGAGTTGGCGCAAACTGTTGCAACCGTTATCCACGGCTTTCTCAATTTCTTTTTCAGTAACAGCGTTACAAATACAAATATACATGCTTCTCAATATTCGAATTACAATATTGAGAATTTTAGTGGTAATGAGAAGTATTATCAACAAGTTTTTAATAATTTTTTAGCGAACCGCTATATTCTATTGAAAATTAAGCACTCATCTTTTTTTGCAAGTAATTCTCGATGCCAACATGTTTGATGAGATCTAGCTGTGTTTCAATCCAGTCAACATGCTCTTCTTCGTCATCCAGTATCTTTTTAAATAGTTCTCTCGATACGTAATCCTTGGATTTCTCGCAATAAGCAATCGCATCTTTTAAATCTGGAATTGCATCCATTTCCAATGCCAAATCCGCTTCCAGCATCTCTTCGGCCTTTTCGCCAATACGCAGCCTGCCCAGATCCTGCAAATTTGGCAGTCCTTCCAGAAACAAGATCCTCTCGATGACTTCATCAGCATGCTGCATCTCTTCAATTGATTCTTTATATTCATATTCACCTAATTCTTTCAAACCAAAATCCTTATACATACGAGAATGCAGAAAATATTGATTGATTGCCGTTAATTCATTTTTAAGTATGACGTTTAAATGTTCGATAACCGTTTTATCGCCTTTCATGACAATTTCCTACCAGTGTTAAAAAATTACGTGAATAATAGTGTGCAAATAAGCGATGTCAACCGTAAGTTATTGTTTTATAATTAATAATTATTATCATTTATATTTATAGTATGACTAAATTTATCGTCTAATTAGCTATAATAAGCAGATAAAAAAGCTAGGAGAGCATTCATGGATATTTCACTCATCATTTTTCTCGGCATCGCTGTGGCGCTGGTCATGTACATCGTCACAATCTATAACAATCTTGTGTCGCTCAAACATCAGGTGTCCAAGGCATGGTCAAATATCGATGTGCTGCTAAAACAACGTCATGACGAGTTACCAAAATTGGTCGAAACCTGTAAACAATACATGGGGTATGAACAGGAGACTCTGGAAAAAGTCATGTTAGCCCGTTCGGCAGTTGCCTCAGCGAGGGAGAAGGGCGATGTGTCATCACTAGGACCAGCGGAAACACAACTTAGATTAGGACTGGGCAACTTATTTGCGCTAGCTGAGGACTATCCAGACCTGAAAGCAAATGAAAACTTTAAACATCTACAACAGCGGATATCTGGTTTGGAGGAAGCAATTGCAGATCGACGAGAATTCTATAATGAGTCTGTGAATGCCAATAACGTCCGTATCGAACAGTTTCCCGATGTCATTGTTGCACGCTTTTTTAATTTTAAAGCTCGAGACTTACTGGAATTCAGTGAAGAAGAAACGCGTGATGTCGATGTAAAAGCCCTATTCAATTAAGACGACATGCATGGAAGCAATTAATACGCTACATGCCTGGGCGAATCAAAGTCCTGACGACGAATTTTGGATATGGGCAATTGTCCTGCTTATTGGAACCCTGGTGGGATTTTTTTTCGCGTTTCACTATTTACATAAAAAGCGTCTTATTGAAGACACACCCACCTCAAAGATTCGATCTGCAGCCCAAGGTTATCTCGAGTTGATCGGTGTTGGAGAGCTTATGGATGGCCAACCGATCATTGCGCCGCTTACAGGGACTCACTGTACCTGGTATCAATTTACTGTTGAAGAAAAAGTTGAAAGCAATAACCGATCTAACTGGAAAGTCGTTCGTAAAGGTACCAGTGATGAGTTATTTTTAATAAAAGATGAAACAGGTGAGTGCATAATCGATCCAGAGGGAGTGAGTGTTATAAGCAATGAAAAAGATGTGTGGTATGGCAATCAGGTGACGCCAATGGCAAAGAGCCCAACTAGTAAAAGCAAATTTAATTTAATGTCTGGTATGGGTGGGCGTTATCGATACAATGAAAGACGGTTGAATATTGGTGAATCACTCTATGCAATTGGCTTGTTTAAAACGACTGGCGGTTCGGGTGCCAAGCTCAATGTCGATGAAGATGTTAGAGATATTATTCGTGAATGGAAACATGATAGCGATGAGCTTTTAAAAAAATTTGATGCAAACAATGACGGAGAAATTGATATGGAGGAATGGGAAAAAGTCAGGGATGTTGCTTTAAAGCAAGTTTTATCAAATCACCAGGAGCAGAAGAATATGCCACCGGTACATTTACTAAGTCGAACACACGACCGCCGGCGGCCGTTTATGCTATCAGCTGTCCCTCAGGAAAATCTCACGCGTAAACTCCATTGGTATGCAACATTCTTTTTTAGTTTATTTGTCCTTAGTGGTGTTTTATCGACATGGATCATTAGCGTAAGACTGGCGACATAAAGATTGATGCCTTAACATCTCTGTTTTAGTTTTGAAAGAATATAGGTTTATAGAATATGTCAGATAATCCATTATTAAATAACGAAGGCTTGCCTAAGTTTAAGACTATTAAGGCAGAACATATCGAGAGTGCTATCGATCAATTACTACTATCTAATAGACAGCGATTAAAGGAATTATTGGAAAAAAACGAAACCTACAGCTGGGACAATCTGCTTCAGCCGCTGGAAGACATGGACGATAAACTTAGTCGCGCCTGGTCACCAGTCAGCCATTTACATTCCGTTGCTGACTCAGATGAACTAAGAAAAGCCTATAATGCCTGTCTGCCTAAACTGTCAGACTATTCAACCGAGTTTGGTCAAAATAAGGAATTATTTAGTGCCTACCAATCGATAAAGCAAAGTAAGGAATTTAATAACTTAAGTCTGGCGCAGAAAAAAGTCATACATAATTCGCTACGCGATTTTCATTTATCTGGCATCGATCTACCTGCAGCAGATCAACAACGCTATAGAGAGATACAACAACAGCTATCAAAATTACAAACTAAATTTGAAGAAAATATTCTTGATGCAACTCAAGCATGGAGCAAACTGGTTTCAGATGAAACGGAATTAAATGGATTACCCGATTCAGCGAAAGACCTTGCAAAACAAAATGCGCAGAACAATGAACAAGTTGGCTGGCTATTTAATCTTGAAATGCCTTCTTACTATCCTGTTATGCAATATGCAGAAAATGTAGAGTTTAGAAAAGAGATGTACGAAGCCTATGTCACGCGTGCTTCTGAAAAAGGACCAAATGCAGGTGAATGGGATAACAGCCAGGTTATGCTTGATATCCTGTCGCTAAGAACTGAGAAAGCGACCTTACTCGGCTATGAAAGTTATGCGCATTATTCGCTTGCTACAAAGATGGCAGAAAATCCTCAGCAGGTATTGGAATTCCTAAATGACCTCGCTGATAAAAGCCTGTCATCTGCAAAAGCAGAATTTGCTGAAGTTGAAAAATATGCTAAGCAGATAGATAACATTGAAAAGCTCAATGCCTGGGATGTGGCCTATTATTCTGAAAAACTTCGACAGGAAAAGTTTGCTATTTCACAGGAAAAACTTCGTCCATTTTTTCCGGTTGATCAAGTATTAAATGGTTTATTTGCGATCACGGAAAAACTCTATGGTGTGAATATCCAACAGCGCAATGATGTTGAGTCATGGCATGATGATGTCCGCTTTTTCGATATTCATGATCACGACCAATCTTTACGAGGCAGTTTCTATCTCGATTTATATGCACGCAAACAAAAACGTGGCGGCGCATGGATGGACGAATGTCTTGTCAGAAAAAAACAGGCCGAACAATTACAAAAACCCGTTGCCTATTTAACCTGTAACTTTACTCCACCAATTGGAGACAAAGACTCACTTATCACACATGATGAGGTGACAACGCTCTTTCATGAATTCGGACACGGCCTTCATCACATGCTGACCAAAGTTGAGTACAGTGGCGTTTCCGGTATCAATGGCGTGCCCTGGGATGCGGTAGAGTTACCCAGTCAATTTATGGAGAACTGGTGTTGGGAAAGGGAAGCATTAGATCTGTTTGCGAAACACATCGAAACAGGCGAAAAAATCGATGATGCAATTTTTACAAAAATGACAAGAGCCAGAACCTTTCAGGCTAGTATGCAAATGGTAAGGCAACTGGAATTTGCATTATTTGATTTTCGCCTGCATCTGGAATTCGCTGCAAATCCGGATCTTAATATTCAGTTATTATTAGATGAAGTCAGACAGCAAGTTGCCGTCGTGCCAACACCGGAATTCAATCGATTCCAGCACGGTTTTTCACATATCTTTGCAGGCGGCTACGCGGCTGGTTACTATAGCTATAAATGGGCGGAAGTATTATCCGCTGATGCCTTCTCGAAATTTGAGGAACACGGTATTTTTGACCGTCAAACAGGCACACAATTTTTACAAAGCATTCTGGAGCAAGGGGGGAGTCGAGAACCCATGGAACTCTTTGTTGAGTTCAGAGGAAGGGAACCGAGTATCGAGGCGTTGTTGAGGCATTCGGGTATAGCGACAGCATAATATGATAAAAGCGACCGTCTTTATCATCTGTATTATTTTTTTCTGTATGAATTCAATTCATGCAGAAACCCAATACGTAATCGATGAACTGAAAGTTGGCATTCATAC
>JBCCHP010000043.1:0-9837 GCA_039028675.1 Pseudomonadota bacterium
ATTCGACCAAAGATCCGCGCGCCAAAATCCTTGAGACATTTATCCCGCAGGTGGCGGAGGAACTCGGTGGCAAGGTTACTGTAAAACGTTTTCGACAATGACCGCATTTATATGAACCGTTAGGGGTGCTTTTACCCTTTAATTCATAGATGCGATCTGATTCTTTACAGTGAGCACATACTTCGCCGTTAGGCCAAAGCAGTTCTTCTATGAACTCTCTGGCTTTTTCTTTATCATGGAACAGTGGTGAATATAAATTTAGTTCTGACATCGTAATTCCGTCAAATTATTAAGGAAGTTATACTAAAATGACTTGGGTTAATCAAATATATAATCGCGTAATGTAAAATTGTTGAACTATGTACCAGCTAAAGAATAAGCGCATCATTTTAGGCGTAACCGGTGGAATTGCCGCTTACAAAGCTGCGGTTTTATTGCGTCAATTGACTCAGCATGCCGCTGATGTCCGTGTGGTGATGACCAGAAATGCCTGTGAATTTATTACGCCATTGACGATGCAAGCGCTATCGGGAAAGCCGGTTCATATTGAATTACTGGATGCAGAGACTGAATCTGCTATGGGCCACATTGATTTAGCCCGCTGGGCCGATGTCGTTGTTGTGGCTCCTGCGAGCGCAAATTTTATCGCGCGATTGGCAAATGGAATCGCCGAAGATCTGCTCAGTACATTATGTCTTGCGACAGAGGCACCCTTGATGGTTGTGCCCGCTATGAATCAGCGAATGTGGTTAAACGAGGCGACGCAATCTAATATCGGGATTCTTCAGGAAAGAAATATTGTCTTGCTGGGACCGGTGTCTGGTGATCAGGCTTGTGGTGAAGTGGGTCCGGGCAGAATGCTGGAACCAGATAAGATTGCTGGTCAAATTGCTGAGTCCTTTAATACAGGTCTTTTATCTGGCTCGCGTTTATTGATTACTGCGGGGCCAACACGTGAGGCGATTGATCCGGTTCGTTACATTACAAATCGCAGTTCGGGCAAAATGGGATTTGCTATTGCCAATGCCGCAGTAGAAGCAGGTGCTGATGTTGCAATCGTTAGCGGACCTGTATCAATCACAAAACCTGAGCGAGTAACAATGATAGATGTGCAATCAGCGAAGGACATGTATCAGGCAGTCATGCAAGAGATCAACGAGCGTGACATTTTTATATCTGCGGCTGCCGTATCTGACTATGCAGTGGAGTCAGTCGCTTCTGAAAAGATCAAAAAATACGATGACGACATGCAGCTCGCATTGCGCAAGACACCCGATATCCTGGCTGAAGTGGCGGCTTTAGAGTGTTCTCCATTTACCGTTGGATTTGCAGCCGAAACAGAAGATTTGTTAAATAATGCAAAGATAAAATTACAAAAGAAAAGTTTGGATATGATTGCTGCCAATCAAGTTGGCGAATCAATCGGGTTTGATCAAGATGAAAATGCATTAACGGTCATATGGCAAGATGGTCAACAGGAATTGGCAAAGACTTCAAAAGATAAACTTGCCAGAGCATTAATTGCATTGATTGCGAAGCAGTATTATGAAAAAAATTCAAATCAAACTCATTGATGATCGTCTTGGCGACGCATTACCTTTGCCTCAATATGCCACTGACGGTTCTGCTGGATTGGATATTTGTGCGTGTATTAAAGAAAGCATTACGCTGTCTCCCGGGCAAACAGAATTAATTCCTGCTGGTTTTGCCATTTATATCGGTGATCCAAATTATGCGGCAGTACTGTTACCGCGTTCCGGACTGGGACATAAACATGGTATTGTGCTAGGTAATCTAACCGGTTTGATTGATTCTGATTATCAAGGTGAGGTGTTTGTCTCTTGCTGGAATAGAGGTGCTGAAGAATTTACGATTCAAGCAGGTGATCGTATTGCACAAATGGTAATTGTGCCTGTCGCTCAGGCCGAATTTGAATTTGTCACTTCATTTGACGAAACAGAACGTGGTGTCGGTGGGTTTGGCCATACTGGCGTGTCTAATTAGTTGGGAGAGTTGTTATGGCTGTTGGTCCAGTTGCCAAACGTCGATTTAAAAGAAGAACGGTAAGAAATTTCATTATTGGCGGTAGTGCGTTGCTTGTAATAGGTGTGTTTGGAGGCGGTGGCTGGTACTTCTATACATCAATGGCTGCCAGTGCAGAAAAAGAAGCGATTGAAGCCAAGGAACGACAAGCAAGAGATTTCGCTACCAGTATTCAAACAAACTATAAAAATATCATCCAGCCTGTTAAAGACCTAGCTAAAGATAAAGAGCTAGTCACACTTTTTCTTGATGGTGATGAACAAGCTTTATCATCTGCTGCGGAATTAAAACAAGAAACGATACCGGACATGCTGAAGTTGCGTTTGCTAATCCCCGGTAATTATGAGCTTGATACAGAAAGTAACCCACCGCTCGGCTATGCCTCGCTGGATTTATTGAGAAAAGCTGAAACAACGGCACAGGTTAATGCCGAGGTTCTGTTGAAAGGCTCTGAGCAAGAACATGTGTTAGTCATTGAGCGCGTACTCAATCAGGCGCTTGAATTAATAGGTCTTGTGCATGCCAGTTTGTCCGTCTCCGTACTGGATGATCTGGTTAAAGGAATAGAAAGTCAGGATGCTTACATTGAAGTCGTTCAGCGTAGTGCAGGCAAGAAAATTTTACTGGCCGGTGCGGGAAACACATCAGTTAAACAGGGCGAAGGAACATCGACAAGCATTAGTGATACAAACTGGGTGATATTATATTGGAGTGAAAGCGCCGCTGGAAGTGCAACTGATGCTGCATTCAGTTTACCTATTATCCCTATAGCCGTGGTACTACTCGTTTTACTAGCGGCAGGTCTCTTTGTGCTAAAAAGGCGATCTGCAGAGACGGTTACAGCTTCTAGCACAATTGAAAGTTCAACAACCTATGAAGGCGCTGTTAGAGCCATCGTTGATGGTGCGCATGGTAGTGTAAAAAAATGGATTCCAAATTTGCCAAAAGGCGATGGCAACTCTTCCTCTAGTAAAACAAATATTTCGCAAGGCCTGTCAGGCGATGATATTACTACAATTGCCAAGCCCGCTATGGCACAACCATCTACTGAACAAAAATCTGCTACAAAAAAGACCAAACCAAAGCCAAAGAGTACTGCTGACGTTACAGAACCTCCTGCAGAAGAAAGTAAACCAGAGGCCGCGAAACTGGATCCGGTTATCTTCAGAACTTATGACATAAGAGGCATCGTTGATGACACATTAACTGTTGAAGGTGTCAATCAAATTGCCAAAGCCTTAGGTACATATGCCAAGGAAAAAAATCAAACCACGTTTACTGTAGGTAAAGATGGAAGGGGGTCAGGTCCTAAACTAGCCGAAGCATTAATCGACGGTTTGAAGAGTACCGGCATGAATGTGATCGATATTGGTATGGTTCCGACACCAGTACTCTATTTTTCAACTTACCAATTAAAAACCAATAACGGCGTGATGTTAACAGGTAGTCATAATCCTCCGGAATATAATGGTTTAAAAATGATGGTCGGCGGTATCACGCTAAGTGGAGATGATATTCAGCAACTTAAACAGATAATTGAAACTGGCGAATTTGCAAAAGGCAAAGGCGAGGGCAGCAGTTATGAAGTGAATGCTGATTATATTCGCCGGATTACAGACGACATCCCTGTTGCGTTAGGTGCTTCATTAAAGATTGTAGTTGATTGTGGTAATGGTGTTGCTGGCGTGCTGGCGCCGCAATTATTAAATGCTATAGGTCATGATGTCATTGAAATGTATTGTGATGTTGATGGCCGTTTTCCAAATCATCATCCCGATCCCAGTCAACCTGAAAACATGCAGGATTTAATTGAGAAGGTAAAGGCTGAAAATGCTGATATTGGTTTTGCTTTTGATGGCGACGGTGATCGATTAGGGATAGTCGATGCTAACGGCTCCATCATCTGGCCTGATAGACAAATGATGTTACTGGCAAAGGATGTGTTAAGTCGTAATGCGGGCGCACCTATTATCTATGATGTTAAGTGTAGCCGCTACTTGAAAGCAGTCATTGAAGCAAGTGGCGGCAAGCCCCTAATGTGGAAGACAGGACACTCACTGATTAAATCCAAGATGAAGGAAGTCGAAGCACCATTGGCAGGTGAAATGAGTGGTCATATCTTTTTTAAAGAACGCTGGTATGGATTCGATGATGCACTGTATACCGCTGCACGATTTATCGAAATCTTTACCAATGCAAAACGTAAACCTAGCGAGATGTTTGATGAGTTGCCAGATGGCGTTTCAACGCCTGAATTGAGATTGCCAATGCCTGAATCTGAACATGGATCATTTATGGTTACACTAATTCAGGTGCTGGAAAACTCGCCTGGAGGAGAAGTCAGTGACATTGATGGTGTCAGGATTGAATATGAAGATGGTTGGGGATTGGCTCGCCCCTCAAATACCTCCCCCAATATTGTGATGCGATTTGAGGGTGAAAATGAAGCAGCTTTACAGAGAATACAAGGCGTCTTCAAGGATGCAGTGCTATCTGTGAAAAGTGATGCAGAATTACCCTATTAAAAGTTAACAACGATGGCACAAGTAGAAGATAAATTAACCTATGCCGAGGTTTTAACAGAGGCGTTGCCTTATATCAGGCGTTTTCAGGATAAGACCATCATTATTAAATATGGCGGTAACGCCATGGAGGATGAAAAACTAAAATCCAGTTTTGCCAGGGATATTGTATTAATGAAACTGGTGGGCATGAACCCGGTAGTTGTGCATGGAGGTGGACCACAGATTAAGGCGTTGTTAGACAAGTTGGGCAAGAAAACCGAATTTGTTGATGGCATGCGAGTAACAGATAGTGAAACCATGGATGTGGTTGAGATGGTGTTGGGTGGTTCAGTTAATAAAGAGATTGTTAGTTTAATCAATCAACATGGTGGCAGTGCAGTCGGTTTAAGTGGCAAAGATGGTGATTTAATCCGTGCTCGAAAACTGGTCATTAAACAAAACAGTCCTGAAGTTAATGCAAATGAGATTATTGATATGGGACATGTCGGTGAAGTGGCGAGTATTGATACAGAAGTCATCAATCTGTTAACGCAAGGCGACTTCATCCCGGTCATTGCTCCGGTTGGTGTAGATGAAAACGGGCAGTCTTATAATATTAATGCAGATCTTGTTGCCGGCAAGATTGCTGAAGTGTTAACGGCGGAAAAATTAATTATGCTTACTAATACACCTGGCATTCTCGATGAAAAAGAGAATGTATTGACAGGCTTATCGGCGGCACAAGTGAATGATCTTATTAAAGGTGGCGTAATCCATGGCGGCATGTTGCCGAAAATTCAGTCAGCGTTAGACGCGGTACATGCAGGTGTCAATGCGGCACATATCATTGATGGTCGTGTGCCGCATGCAGTATTACTGGAAATTTTTACCGATGTAGGTGTCGGTACATTAATTCATGGTGGGCGAACTTCGCAGGAATAAGTAATGGCGACAGAAAGAAAGAAAAACAGGAAACAACATATTCTTGAGGTACTGGCGAGCGAACTGGAAACCAATCCGGGTTCCAGAATAACGACGGCAGGATTAGCCAATGCGGTTGGTGTTTCGGAAGCTGCGCTATATCGACATTTTGCCAGCAAGACTAAAATGTTTGAGGCCTTGATCGATTTTTCCGAAGAGACGGTGTTTGGCCTCATTAACAAGATTATTGAAAACGAAACAGATGTGATCAGTCGTTGTGAAAAAATTATTCAGGTATCACTGGGTTTTTCAGAGCGAAACCCGGGCATCACAAGAATATTAATTGGCGATGCATTGCTGGGAGAAAATGAACGTTTACATAAGCGCGTGATTCAGTTTTTTGACAGGCTAGAGACTCAGTTTAAGCAAATATTACGGGAAGCCAACCTTGGTAGTGGGCCCCGACCGATTAGTAATATAGAAGCAGCAGCAAATATGATGGTTATCTATACCGAAGGCAAGATGTCACAATTTGTACGAACTTCATTTAATCATAAACCCACTGCTCATTGGGATGAACAATGGTCGGTAATGCAACAGGGTTTGTTTCGCTAGGTTCCTTTCAACTCTATATATCGAGCAATGTCTTTCGCGTGAGATTCCCGGATCGCATCCTGCTCTAATTTTTTTTCAGCAATAAAGTCATCATTGTTTTTTATCTGTCTTTTCAAGGAATCGATATCGTTTAATAACGCCTCTGCTGGTTTTTTCCCGGCACGCTCATCTGCAGCTGCAGAGGCGATACGCTTATCCAAATCTACCTGAATTTTTTGATTACGAGTTTCTGCCAGCTTAATCGTTGATTCCAACGCGGTAATACGATCATCACGCGCCTTTTCAATATCTTCTACACTTGAAAATGTTTCCGTTAGAATACGATCTTTTAAGGCCTGTTCTTCTGCGGCTTTTTGTTTTTCAGCTTCAAGTTTGGCCAAGCGTTCTTCTTCGGCTAGTTCCTCGGGTGTTTTTGCACGCTCGACTTCTTCTTTAACCATGCCACTTTTACCAATTTCTTTGTGGCCCTGTTGAGCGAATTCTGGCGGTACAGATGTACCACATTCCGTCACACCTTCATTATTCTTCCAGCATTTCATTGCTTGTACACTGGGTGAAATAACTAGTCCAAATACACTCATCACAAAAATTAGTTGGGTCATGATTCGAGTATTCATGTTGCCTCCTGAAAATATCCTGATAACTGTTTACCGTGATGTTTAGACAATACCATATTGTGCGCGATAATCTCTAATCGCATCAAGATAAGTCTTGAATTCACCATCACCATGATCTTGCAAATAAGTGATGATTTGTTCAAGGCTTATAATACTTATGACTGAAATGCCATATGCTTGTTCCACTTCCTGTATGGCCGATGTATCACCTTGCCCCCTTTCCTGCCTGTCAACAGCAACTACTGCCCCGATTGGCTCACCTCCCTGTGCTCGAATAATGTCTATCGATTCCCGCACCGAGGTACCGGCTGATATGACATCGTCTATAATCAGAACACGTCCCTGTATGTCGGCGCCGAAGGTGACACCGCCTTCACCATGATCCTTGGCTTCCTTACGATTAAATACAAACGGATAATTTTTTTGATGAACTTCTGCAAAGGCAGTTGCCAAAGTTGAGGCAAGAGGAATCCCTTTATAGGCTGGTCCATAAATCATATCGAAATGGATATTGCTGTTTAATACAGCTGAAGCATAAAATTTGCCTAATCGCGCAAGACTCTCGCCATCGTTAAATAAACCGCTATTAAAAAAATAGGGGCTGATACGGCCTGATTTCAGCGTAAACTCTCCGAAACGCAAGACTTGTTTGCTTATTGCAAACTCAATAAACTCTTTTTGATATTGTTCCATCTACCTTTATCGCCTGTTAACCAGCTTTATATTTATGTTTGAGTTTGGCATGCTGTTTTTCACGAATGCCAGCTCTTTATTCTATCCATCATCATACAGGTAGCCATAGCAGGGGGAAAAGTTGAAAGTTATTAGTATTAACACAAACGGGATACGCGCTGCACACCGCAAGGGATTTTTTGACTGGATACAAGAGACCAACGCCGATGTTATTTGTATTCAGGAAACCAAGGCACAAGTTGATCAATTAACTGACGAGATGCTGAATCCCGGGGGTTACCATTCATTGTTTAATGATGCGGAAAAGAAGGGCTATAGCGGGACTGCTATTTATTGTAAGCAGAAACCCGATAAGGTAAAGATGCAATTAGGCTGGGATACTGCTGATACAGAAGGTCGTTACCTACAGGTTGATTTTGGGAAATTGAGTATTGTCTCATTGTATTTACCCTCTGGTTCATCCAGTGATGAAAGGCAGCAAATAAAATTTGATTTTCTCGATCGTTTCATGCCCGTGTTAAAAAAGATACGCAGACAAAAACGCGAATACATTTTATGTGGTGACTGGAATATTGCCCACAAGGAAATTGATCTAAAAAACTGGCGCGGTAATTTAAAGAACTCGGGTTTTTTACCAGAGGAGCGTGCCTGGCTGGATGAGTTATTCGACAACGTCGGTTTTGTTGATTCTTTTCGAGTAATTAATCAAGAGCCGGACCAATATACCTGGTGGTCAAACAGGGGGCAGGCATGGGCAAAAAATGTCGGTTGGCGGATTGATTATCAAATTGTGACACCCGGCTTAAAAGATAAAATTAAAAACGTATCAATCTATAAAGATAAACGGTTTTCCGATCATGCACCTTTGATAACGGAGTATGATTTAGAGTTGTAGTTTTATTTTAGATTTTTTTTCGCTCATCAGGCGAAATACTGATTTAGAAAGAAATCAAATTATCCAACCGCTAATCGTCTTCCAATATCTGCAATTGGTGATACGACCAATATCAATGCAAGTTGTAATGCAATTAAAACGATTAATGCTGACCAATCAAATCCTCCAGCTGGAGGAATTATTTTTCTTGCAGGCCTTAACAATGGTTCAGTGAGCTGATACATGATCACAGTCATTGGATTATAGGCGCCAGGATTAATCCAGCTTATGACAACCTGAACAATGATCACAAATAAGTATAAGTAGATAAGCGTCTTTAACAGTTCAGCGAAGGTCATTACCACTAATCCCATCGGTGCAGGTATGCCCCCAGCAAGGAGCAGAACTGTTAGTACTATCGCAATTAACTGCACAATGAACATAAGAACTAACGTTGACCAGTCGATGGCCATAAAGCTGGGTATAAAACGTCGAAGAAATATAACAGGTGGGTTGGTGATCTTTACAATAAATTGTGACACCTGATTATGGAAATCTGCACGCACTGTTGCGAGTAAAAAGCGCAACATAACGGCTATGACATATAAACCAAATGTCACTTCAATAAGAAATACACCTGCCTGGCTAAAATAATTGCCGCCCATATTAACTTCCTAATTCTTCCGATAATTCAATGGAGCGTTGTCTTGCAGCATTCATTGCTTGTTTTATCAGTTGATCAAGCTTTTGTTTTTGAAATACGTTCAAGGCACTTTCAGTTGTACCATTTGGTGATGTCACATTACTTCTTAGTTGTGACAATTCGTCATTTGATTGTAAGGCCATTTGTGCCGCACCCAACGCAGTTTCTATTGTTAACAGTTTTGCCATACTGTCATCTAAACCAAATTCTGTTGCAGCATTTGCCATCGCCTCCATAAAATAAAAAAAGTAAGCCGGGCCACTACCAGATAAGGCAGTCACACTATCCATTTGTGTTTCATCGTCTAACCAAATGGTATTGCCCACTGATTTCATAATTGATTCGGCAATTTCTTGTTGTACTTTAGTCGTCGTACTATTAGCGAATAATGCTGCCATTCCAGATTGAATTAAGGCTGGTGTGTTTGGCATGACCCTGATCACAGCTGAATCAAATCCTAACCATGATGCTATTGATTCAAGCCGAATACCCGCTGCAATTGAAATAATTAATTTTTTTTCTGCTTTAATTGAATTACTGATGTCGATTATTACGGTTTGCATGACTTGAGGCTTTACTGCCAAAAGAATGACATCAGCTTGCTGGCAGGCAGCCATGTTTGTGTCTGCAGCGAGAATCCCAAACTGATCGGTCATAACTTGTCGCTGTTCGGGATTATTATCACTCGCAATAATATTGGTTGGCTCATAGCCGTTAGCGATCAATCCACCGATGAGGCTTCGCGCCATATTGCCACAACCAATAAATGCAATTGTTTCTTTATTCACTTGAATACCTGTTAGATTGAAAAATCAGTGTAGCAATTCCTATTCACGTTCACCAAATATTGCCGTGCCAATGCGCACC
>JBCCHP010000044.1:0-9823 GCA_039028675.1 Pseudomonadota bacterium
ATCGGTTCTATTTGCTCGATGACGAGTTGCAGGTTTTCTCGATTTTGATATTCATTGATACTGAGTCGATATGCTGCCTTGATACGTTCGATATCATCCGGCCATGCGTTATCAGTCATATTAAAACAAATCGCATCCACTGGTTTTGAGCTTCTGTTCATCTGCAATCGCAGTTTTAAATGCGACCCACCAACGACTTTTTTATCCAGAATATAAAAGCAACCGTCAAATAACGGTTCAGGAAAAGCCTGGCCCCATGGCCCAGCGGTCTGAATCTCGGCTGCTAATTTAATCGATAATTCGTCTGGGTTTAATTCTCCATCTGTGATGCAGATTTCTTGTAACTGTGCCGGAGATACTAGTCGTTCAACCTGATTTTCAAAAATATTTTTGAATTGATTGAATGACGCTTCTGCAATCGTTAGCCCTGCAGCCATGGCATGTCCGCCAAAGGTGATAACCAAATCAGGATGTGCCATGGCAATCGATTCAAGTAAATCTCTGATATGTAATCCTTCAATGGATCGTGCAGATCCTTTTAATTTATTGTCCATTTCTTTAGCAAACACGATCACAGGACGATTGAATCTATCCTTTACCTTTGCTGCCAATATGCCAATCACGCCCTGATGCCATTCATGATGATAAATACAAATACCTGCAGCAGGTTTTTGTTCAATTTTCTGCAAACTATTATCGACTTGTATTAATGCTTGAGCCTGCATTTCATCCTGAATTTGCCGACGTTCCATATTTAATTTATCCAGTTGTCGTGCATGGTCCATTGCCGATTCACGATCATCACTCAATAAACATTCGATACCTAGTGACATATCTGTTAAACGACCAGCTGCATTCATACGCGGAGCAATAGCAAAACCCAAAGTAGCAGCATCAATCCGTCTGGCAGATTTCCCAGCAACTGTTAGTAAGGCATGAATACCAGGCCTTGCGCGTCCTTCCTGGATCAACTTAAGACCATGCGCAAGCATAATTCTATTATTCTTATCAAGTGGTACAACATCGGCAACCGTGCCTAGCGCAACTAAATCCAGCATCTGTGCAAGATTAGGATAGATGATATTTTCGTTTTCAAACCAATCGTCCTCGCGAAGAGATGCACGCAATGCCATTAATAAATAAAACACAACGCCTACACCTGCCAGATTTTTACTAGCGAATTTATCGTCTGATAATTGCGGATTAATAATGACATCTGCTGCTGGTAATTCAGTTGGCGGTAGATGATGATCAGTGATAATCACATTAACACCTTGATCTTTTGCATACTTAACCCCTGGTAGACTGGATATTCCATTATCTACTGTCATTATTACATCAGGATCAAACTCTAACGCTACATCGACAATCTCGGGTGATAAACCATAACCATATTCAAATCGGTTTGGTACGACATATGTCACATCTTGTAAGCCCATCGCATTCAGTCCACGGATTGCGAGTGCACAGCTGGTTGCACCATCTGTATCAAAGTCAGCAACAATTAATAATCTTTTTTTCCCCTTTATCATTAATTTTAATTGATCAACTGCAAGATCAATATTTTGTAATTCATGAAATGGCAATAAGCCCTTTAATGAATAATCGATGTCGTCAGCAACCGTAATATCTCTGGATGCGAAGATGCGTTGTAAAACAGGATGTAATGTCTCCGGTAATTGATGTGCAGTATTAACTTCACGACGAATGATCTGTTTTGTCATAGTAAGAGTTACGATGTATGTCTGATTGAAATTAAATTTTGATTTGATTTCCAGAATTGAAAACCAGCATTTTTGTTCAAGGTAAATGTGAGTTTATCAGTCTGTAAAATTACCTTGTCGAACTTACGTCGCATAATCATTCGTTTTAATGGTGCAAGGTACTTGTTTTCAAGTTTGATTAGTTCTTCAAACCATCCTTCCATATCAAGATAATAATTATATTTTTGTAGTTGCTGAAAGCTAATCAAAATTTGAAAATCATCCGATAAATTGTCCATATCCGGTAGCTTATTCTGTAGCTCATCGTATGGAGTTGCTGCCAGCATCGATAATCCTCTTGCTAGCATGTCATTGCTATAAACACGAGACCATTTTCTTTTTAATGAATCCGGTAATCCACCAATGCCCCATAACCAGAGACTATTCACGGGCAGTTGTTTTTGATTCTCTCTCTGTACATTGATCTCAGAAGCATGAAGAATCATTTGTATTTCATTTAACAACTGTATCCACGTGACCCGATCATCTCCAGTAGGCATGTAACGCAGTACATCTTTTCCTACTACCATATCAATCGGCGTGGTTTTCAATTGTTGTGGTTCCGGCAATTTTAAATACCAGCGATAGGGATTTGGAACTTCCAATGCCATACCTTTTTCATCGAGAAGTCGATTAACTTCCGCTGCAAGAGCTAATGCATCATGCTGACTCAAATTAAAGCGTGTCGAATCGAGTAATATTAAACCATCTCTATCAACACTGACATGAACCGGATCGGCACGTAGCCAATGCCCTGAAGGAGGCTGATTGTCATCACTTAAACGGGATATTGCTGCAATCGGTAAATCAGTACCATTATTCTGACCTAAACCAAATAATTCACATAAATGGGTGCAGGCAGATAATGTATGAATTGACTGCTGTTCGGCGCGTCCGAGTAGCCAATTAAGCGCAGGTAACTCGGGCAATTCATCTGCTTGTATTGGGGCATCAGGTCCGAGCAAGCCGGGGATGAAAAGAGTCAACTCACGCATAGATAGGCATTATTGCGTAAATGTCACCTATATTTAAAAAAATTATCCCAGATTATCCAAGATGGCTTTTTTTACATCATCAAGTGTTGCATCAGTTTTTATTACTGGTGCGGTACTCTGCTTGATCGCAGTATCCGGGTCTTTCAAACCGTGACCAGTAAGCGTGCAAACCACACAACTGTTCTCCGGAATCTTGCCAGATTTAATATCTCGCATTGCACCTGCTACAGATGCTGCAGAAGCAGGTTCACAAAAAATCCCTTCTTTTTCTGCCAATAGTTTTTGCGCAGCAAGTATGTCCGCATCATTAAACTCATCAAACCATCCTCCAGAATCGTTATTTGCCTGCCAGGCATAATTCCATGATTGTGGGTGTCCAATTCTAATCGCCGTTGCGACTGTTTCAGGCTGGTCAACCATATTGCCGCGCAAAAAAGGTGCTGCGCCACACGCCTGATAACCAACCATATGCGGTTTAGAATCTACCAATTGTTTGATTGAATATGACATCTCTGCAGGCACATAGGAACAAACTGATGATGGTGTATCCGAATCACCGGATGCGTATTCTAAATAACCAAGCCAATAAGCAGAAATATTACCGGCATTACCAACTGGCAAGCAATGGTAATCCGGTGCCCTGCCTAATTCTTCAATAATTTCAAAGGCGGCAGTTTTTTGACCTTGTAAACGATAGGGGTTGATAGAATTCACAATCGTAACCGGTGCTTTGTCTGCCACTTCCTTTACCAAACGCATGCCATCATCAAAATTTCCTTTTATCTGAATAACAATTGCACCTTCAATCATCGCCTGCGCCAACTTGCCTTGCGCGATTTTACCGTCAGGAATCAGGACAAAAGACTTAATACCAGCACGTGCAGCATAAGCCGCAGCTGCAGCCGAGGTATTACCGGTAGAAGCACAAATAATAGCCTTGGCACCCTCATAAAATGCCTGTGTTACAGCCGTCGTCATACCTCGATCCTTGAATGAAGCCGTAGGATTTAAGCCTTCATATTTGACATATATATCAATTTCTTTCCGCAACAGGTCTGGGATATTGTGTAATTTAATTAATGGTGTATTACCTTCACCCAAACTAATAATTTGGGCGTCATCATTCAAAGGCAATCTGTCACGATACCTTTCGATTAAGCCTGTGTAATGTGGTCTGAAGCTCATAACTTTTCTTTTAAATGATACCTATCAGCCCATAGTTTCAACACGTATGCGCACGATCTGACCCTGAATATTTTCATTAGCTTCAATTTTCGCAATTGCTTCATTCATAAACTTCTCTTTTACACGTTGTGTAAGAATAATAACGGGAACGGTTGCATTACCATCATTGCTTTCTTTTTGCAGGATTGCTTCAATACTGATACCTGCATCACCCAGTATTGTCGTGACAACTGCTAACACACCAGGTTTATCAATCACTTTTAATCTTAAATAGTAAGCCGTTTCGACCTCTTCCATTGGCAAAATTTCTATATCACATATTGCATCTGGCTGGAAAGCCAAATGTGGTACTCGATTCTCTGGATCAGTCGTCAACGCGCGAACGACATCAATAACATCTGCTACAACTGCAGATGCAGTAGGCTCTGATCCTGCGCCAGCACCATAATATAATGTTGGCCCCACTGCATCACATTTGACCAAGACAGCATTCATGACACCATCCACATTGGCGATCAATCTTCTTTCAGGGATTAGCGTTGGATGTACACGCTGCTCAACACCCTTTGCAGTTTTACGTGTGATGCCAATATGTTTGATTCGATAACCTAACTCATTCGCATAGACCACATCCTGTTGTTCAATCTTGCCAATGCCTTCGGTATAAGTCTTTTCAAATTGCAATGGCATCCCGAAAGCAATTGAACCGAGAATTGTTAATTTATGTGCTGCATCTATACCTTCTACATCAAACGTTGGATCGGCTTCTGCATAACCAAGTTCCTGTGCTTCTTTTAAAACACCTTCGAAGTCACGGCCTTTATCGCGCATTTCTGTGAGAATATAATTACCCGTGCCATTTATTATTCCAGCAATCCATTCAATTTGATTTGCAGCCAAACCTTCTCTCACTGCCTTGATAATCGGTATACCGCCTGCCACAGCTGCTTCAAACGCAACAGTAACACCCTTTTGTTGGGCTGCAGTAAATATTTCATTACCATGCATGGCAATTAGCGCCTTATTTGCGGTCACTACATGTTTACCATTATCGATCGCTTTCAAAACCAGCTCTTTTGCGGGCGAATAACCGCCAATTAGTTCGATAATAATATCTACATCCGGATCATCGACAACAGCAAAAGCGTCATCACTGATCTTTTTAATTTTGTCCAAGCCTTGTATTTGCTTTGCATCATAAACCTTTGCGGCGGCATGCGTGATTTGAATTCCCCGACCGGCGCGACGAGAAATCTCTTCAGCATTTCTGGTTAAAACGCTAACTGTTCCTCCACCTACTGTACCAAGGCCTAGTAATCCAATGTTGACTGGTTTCATGTTATGTTTACCGCGGTCGTTGATTTATATAAAGGTAATGATGATTTTATGATTAAGCCATATTGGCGTTTTCGATATCTTCATCGCGTAGCATGGCACGAATATTTCTTAGCGCTTGCCGCGTTCTATGTTCATTCTCAATTAATGCGAAACGCACAAACTGGTCGCCATAACTACCAAATCCAATACCTGGCGAGGCTGCCACTTTTGCTTCAAGTAATAATTTTTTGGCGAACTCCAGTGAGCCCATATCACGAAATTGATCAGGGATAGGTGCCCAGACAAACATCGTTCCTTTAGGGCTTTCTACTTCCCAACCCGCGGCATTTAGTCCTTCGCATAACACATCCCGGCGATTGCGGTATGTTTCGCATATTTCGCTGACGCATTGCTGATCTTCCTCAAGTGCAGTGATTGCCGCCACTTGTATTGGGGTAAACGTGCCATAATCAAGATAAGATTTCATTCTTGTCAGCGCATTGACTAATATCGGATTTCCAACCATGAACCCAACACGCCAGCCTGGCATGTTATAACTCTTGGACATAGAGAAAAATTCAACCGCAATATCTTTTGCACCAGGCACCTGCAAGATAGACGGTGCTTTGTAGCCATCAAAAACGATATCGGCATAGGCTAAATCCTGCACTACCCAGATTTGATGTTCTCTGGCGATATCAATAATCTTTTCAAAAAACTCAAGATCGACACATTGGGTCGTCGGGTTAGATGGAAAGTTAACCAATAACATTTTTGGCTTGGGCCAACTATCGCGAATGGCCTTCTGTAATTCCTCAAAAAAATCTATACCAGGACCAATAGGAACGTGTCTGACATCAGCACCAGCAATAACAAAACCGAACGGGTGTATTGGATAAGCAGGATTGGGCACCAACACAGCATCTCCCCTATCGACAACAGCCATAGCCAGATGTGCCAGACCTTCCTTGGAACCCAGCGTCACTATCGCTTCCGTTTCTGGATCTAAATCGACATCAAATCGGGTTTTGTACCAATTACAGATTGCTTGACGCAATCTTGGTATGCCGCGCGAAATAGAGTAGCCGTGTGTATTGGTACGCTCAGAAGCCTCAACTAATTTATTGACGATGTGTTTTGGCGTCGGCTGATCCGGGTTGCCCATGCCAAAGTCAATAATATCCTCACCTCGATGTCGAGCATCCATCTTTAATTCATTAACGATGTTAAAGACGTAAGGCGGGAGTCTGTTTATTCGTGCAAATTCTTCGTTCACTTTGACTAGTCTTGTAAAAAGCTGGGAGTATACGATATTCAAGGTATTGCGTCAGTTATAAAAATTATTCTATTTACACTACTTTTCTGCGCTATAAGCTTGATTATGCCTCACGTATAATCCCCCCATGTTAATCGCGGCTGCAATTCAAATGACCTCAAGTGATCAGGTCGAGGAAAATCTGGAACAAGCTTCATTATTAATCCGTCAGGCAGTAAAGCAAAAAGCCAGTTTGATCTCATTACCAGAGAATTTTCCTATGATGGGTAAAACTGATGAGGCAAGATTAACGGTTGCTGAACAGATTGGTTCAGGCATGATCCAGGATTTTTTAAGTCACCAAGCCAGTGTAAATAAAATATGGTTAATTGGCGGTACTATTCCAATATTAAGTCGCTTGCCGGGAAAGGTTTACGCGGCAAGTTTACTCTATTCACCCGATGGGTATTGTTTTGCGCGTTACAATAAAATTCATTTATTCGATGTCATCGCGGATGAGGAAAGTGCAGAGAGTTATATGGAGTCTGAAACGTTCGCACCAGGCCTTGAAATGGTTGTTGCCAATACCCATATCGGTAATATTGGTTTATCAGTTTGTTATGATCTGCGTTTTCCAGAACTGTATCGCAAGATGCATCAACAACAAGTTGAGATAATTTCAGCACCTTCCGCTTTTACGGCGACAACCGGCAAAATGCACTGGGAATTGTTGCTGAGAAGTCGTGCAGTTGAGAACTTAAGTTATGTTATTGCATCGAATCAGGAGGGAAGGCACGCAAATGGGCGGCTAACTTGGGGGCATAGTATGATAGTTGACCCCTGGGGGAAAATACTCGATTGCGTAAAGCAAGGTGTTGGAATTGCACTAGCTGAGATTGATCTGGATAAACAAAAAAATATCAGGAAAACATTTCCTGTTTTAACACATAGAAAATTAAATTATCAATTAGATGACTGACATATTACAAATTGCAGAAAACGAATTAATTACCACGCGTGGGCTGGAAATTAGTGACGTGCACAACACGCTCGACAATGTCATGCTAAATTCTATTGATTACGCAGACCTTTATTTTCAGGCTTCGCATTCAGAATCATGGGTTTTAGATGATGGAATCGTTCGTGAAGGCTCGCACAGTATTGATCAAGGTGTAGGCATCAGAGCGATAAGCGGTCAAAAAACCGGCTTTGCCTACTCTGATGAGATTGTTTTACCGGCCTTAACACAAGCCGCTACAGCAGCAAGATCAATTGCTAGCCAAGGTAATAACTCCGGTATTCAGGCTTGGCATAAAAATACACCCGCTACTCTATATGAATCGAACAACCCACTACATTCAATCAGTGCTGAAGATAAAATTGCCTTGTTAAAAAAACTGGATAAGGCGGCAAGAGATAAAGATGAAAGGGTAAAACAAGTCATGATTGGCTTGATTGGTTCACACTCGACCGTTCTTGTCGCAAATACGGACGGTACGTTGAGCGGAGATGTGCGTCCATTAGTCAGGTTAAATGTGAATATCATTGTTGAAGAAAATGGACGTATAGAAAAAGGTGGTGCGGGCGGTGGTGGCCGTTTTGGTTATGAATATTTTATCAATGATGATCTGGCGATGGGTTTCGTTGATGAAGCACTTGAGCAAGCATTACTCAATCTTGAAGCAGATGCAGCACCTGCAGGTACGATGCCAGTTGTACTTGGACCTGGATGGCCCGGCATTCTTTTGCATGAAGCAATAGGGCATGGTCTTGAAGGTGATTTCAATAGAAAAAAAACCTCGGCTTTTTCTGATCGTATTGGCGAACGAGTTGCCTCGCCAGAAGTCACTGTTGTTGATGATGGCACAATTGTAAACCGACGTGGTTCTCTGAATGTTGATGACGAAGGAACGCCAACTTCCTGTACAACATTAATTGAACGAGGAATTCTAAAAGGTTATATGCAAGACAAACATAACTCTCGACTAATGGGTGTTGCAGCAACGGGAAATGGTAGAAGAGAATCCTATGCTCATTTACCGATGCCAAGAATGACAAATACATATATGTTGGGTGGAGATCGAGAACCGAATGAAATCATCGCATCGGTTGAGAAAGGTATTTTTGCTGCGCAATTTGGAGGTGGGCAGGTTGATATTACCAACGGTAAATTTGTATTTAGTGCCAGTCAGGCTTACAAAATAGAGAATGGAAAGATCACTACACCTATAAAAGGCGCAACGATTATCGGTAATGGTCCTGATGTATTAACTCGTGTCAGCATGGTTGGCAACGACATGGAGCTTGATTCAGGTATAGGTACATGCGGTAAGGACGGACAATCTGTGCCCGTGGGTGTCGGTCAACCAACCATACTCATCGATGAAATGACTGTTGGTGGTACCAGCGTTTAGTCTGATAGACCCCTAATCGCGATGATTAATGCCAGCGCACTTACACTGGCTGCAAATAAAAAAGTTTGCATTGCACCTATCGTTTCCCACATAAAACCACTAACTAAGGTACCTAACGCAAGTCCTGCGCCAAAGCTGATACTGCTATAAAGTGCCTGGCCTCTGCCCTGATGAATGCCAGTAAACTGCCTATTAATGTATTGAATAGCGACTGCGTGATATACACCAAAGCTTGCAGCATGCAGACATTGGGCAAGCACGAGTAAGAAAATTGAATCAACAAATAAAGCAATCATTACCCAGCGAGTAATGGAAAGAATCAATACCATGATCATCAACCAGCGCAAACTCCATTTCTTTATAGCTTTGTGTATTACTAGATAGACAAATACTTCTGCAATGACGCCTATTGCCCAAGCGATACCGATGAAAGTATTACTGTAATTATTTGCCTCAAGATAAATTGAAAAAAATGTGTAATAAGGGCCATGACTTGCTTGAACCAGAAAACAAACAGTGAATAAACTAATCACTGCTGGTTGTTTCAGGATCTCCCAGAACGATCCTTTCGCAACATCAACTACCGTTAATTGAGTTTCTTTTAAGCTCAGACTGTGTATCCAGATCAGAGCAAGTGAAATGATCAGTATTGGCAGGAGATGAACAATAGGATAATTATCAAAATATGTTCCCAACGCTAAGTGACTGAATTTTACGGTATACCGAAGGGTCACGTTAATTCTACGTGCCGCCCTATCACGGCTGTTTTCGCAAGCTAGCAAGGTGCACCAAACCATCGCTACAACCGACTGAAGACTCTCTACTACTAGGAACTAACTTTGTCTAGTCTACCGGTATTATAGGAGAGAGACGTGTAAAATAGTTGGTGTCTGG
>JBCCHP010000045.1:0-9695 GCA_039028675.1 Pseudomonadota bacterium
ATGAAATTATTGAAATATTTAGTCTACTTTTTACGATCCAACTGCCGCGCGTAGAACAGAAAAACTACTAGTCGCTGACATTAGGGTTTCACCACTGCGATTGACCACAGTGGCGCTAATCGTATGTGTACCACGATCAACATTGCTGACTGAGGTGGATAGTGAAGCGCCGCTAGCGATTTCCTTACCATCCATCTTAATTACCACTTTATGGCCGGGTCGAAGGCCAGGCTCTAGCGAGAGTTTGATAGATACATTGCCGCTATTTGCTCGATAACCCTCATCGGCAGCAGGCTCAATAATTGAGAAAGCCTGATAAAAACTACTCGGTTCGTTACTACTGCTTTGTTTATCTGGTGGGCGGAAATTACCAGGATTAGGATTTTCGATAGTTTGCAATTCCTGTAACTCGATCCTTTCTGCCTGAGCCGATGGTTGATCAGTAAAAATGACATTACCGTCTTCATCTACCGTTTTGTAAACCGTCTCGGCAAATGCAGGGATAGAAAACATACTTAATATCAGGATTGTTAATTTCATCGTATTTTGAGGATAGCTCATAGAGGTTGCGCCGCCAATAATTAAAGTGTTGGAGTTGGTTGATTATCAGTGGTTGGGGCTAAATTTAACGGGGGCACCACCTCAGATTGACCAGTTGGCGGGTTAAGCGGTGTAATTTCATTACTGGCATTCTGTTGTTCACGTAATAACTTGCTGGCACGATGCATATAAAATACAGCACTGTCACTGGACACCACTTTATTACCCAACTGATCAATCAAAAATGCCTGAATCGTATGACTGCCTCTCTCAATGTTTAGTAAATCAAATTTAGTAGCTTTACCTTTATATTTTTCGATACCGTCGATTTCAACAACAATACTCGACGAGGTAGGTAATCGAGGTTCGATATTGAGTTCAATCAGTAACGCGCCTTGATTATCACGAATAGTTTGCTCATTCACTGGCTGCGTAATTGTTATTATCTGTTTGTCTTTTTGCTCTTCTGCGTCTTTTTCTTTATTGCTTTTTCTTTGATTAGATAGCTGCTCAAAATTAATCGAGTTTGCCGGTTTGATATCTATCTTTTCTGATTGATCAGTGACGGCTTGATCGCTAAATATAATATTACCTTCTTCATCAATGCTTCGGTAAACCTGTTCAGCAGGTAGCGACATCGAAAATAGGCAAAACACAGGAATTAGCATGTAAGCATATTTGTGCATACTCATTTTGACTGGCTATCCCTCAAGACGGTTCCATCAACTACAATTAAAAGTAATTATCCATATGTAATGGCAATTTTATGTTAGTGTACAACCACATAAGGCTGATACAGATATTTTAATACAACGTCTCCTACAGAAAAAATTATGACAGCATTTCCTGAATCGCCCTCTGATGATTATGCGATGGTGTATCTAGAAAGTACCGATGCACCATTGCCTGAGAAGATTAATCCAGCCACTCGCTATGCCTACTTTAAGACGATTGCGAAAGGCGGTAAGGCAATCATTAAATCCTGTAAAGATCTACATCTATCAAGAGTCGTTTGTTACAAAAGTCTTAAACCTGAATTTGCAGATGATCCGGTAGAACAAAAACGCTTTATGCGAGAAGCGCGTGTCAGCGCCATGCTGCAGCACCCAAATACTATCCCCATGTATGAATTAGGGCGTGATAGCAAAGGCCATATGTATTTCACGATGAAACTGGTTCATGGATACACACTAAGAGAAATTCTGGATTATCGAGAGCGCTACGATTTAAAACAATTAATCAATGTGGTGATTCAAGTCGCGCATGGGCTTGATTACGCGCATAGTCATCGTGTGATACATCGAGATATTAAACCGGAAAATATTTTGGTCGGTCCGTTTGGCGAAGTGCTCATTATGGATTGGGGTTTGGCCAAGGTGTGGACAGAGGATGGAGCGACAATTGAACTGACAGAACAAGTCAAATTTAATGGTGACGAGAAAGTCACTACAATAACTGATATGGAAAAACTTCAGGGAACGATACTTTATATGTCGCCAGAGCAAGCGACCCGTAATCCAAATATCGATTATCGCAGTGATATTTACAGCCTGGGCGCAGTCATTTATGAAATTCTCTCGGGTCAACCACCGTTTGATGCAGAGTATGTTGATGAAATGCTGAATAAAATTGCGAATGATGCACCGGTCATGCCCTCCGAACTCTCGCATGAACGAATTCCCGATTTACTAGAGACGGTCGCGCTTCAATGTCTATCCAAGTCACCGGAAAATCGCATTTCAAATTGTGCCGAGCTGGTGCGACTATTGGAAGAAGACTGGTAAAGATCTTTTTTGGTGCATCAAGTTTTATCAATGCACTTTATTAGTGCATATAAGTATATTTGGCATACATAATCAACGCTATTTTCTGTCTTTTTGAGCAAAGATTTGATTCTTTCCTCTTTAAATAAATAGAAATTTCTCTATGCAGAACAAGTATTTATATTTTTAGTACTGGCAGGCCATCAATATTTTCAAGAAGTCCAGATTAGCTGGAATACATATTGCACTACAAGTGGTTCAAATAAACAGGCTTCAGTCTATTAACAAGAAATTTGGAGGAGAGCTGAAACATGAAAAGCAAGCTGGAATATATATGGCTGGATGGCTATAAACCGACACAAAGTCTTCGCAGCAAGACTATGGTTCGTAGCGACTTTAGCGGTAAGTTGGAAGACTGCCCAATGTGGGTATTTGATGGTAGCTCTACGGAGCAAGCGGAAGGTGGTTCATCTGATTGTTTATTGAAACCCGTCGCTATTATCCCTGATCCAGATAAGAAAAATGGTTATCTGGTCATGACCGAGGTATTAAATGCAGATGGCACTCCTCATGAATCAAACGGTCGTGCAACGATTGATGAAGATGAAGATGACGAAGATTTCTGGTTCGGCTTTGAACAAGAATACTTCCTATGGGATCCTGCAACTAACTTACCACCAGGTTTTCCTCACGCAGGTTATCCTCGTCCACAAGGTCCTTACTACTGTTCTGTAGGCGCAAATAATGCCTATGGTCGTGAAATCATCGACGAGCATCTGGATTTATGTCTGGAAGCAGGTCTGAATGTTGAAGGTATCAATGCCGAAGTGGCTGCTGGTCAGTGGGAATTTCAGATTTTTGCAAAAAGCGCGAAACGCGCTGGAGATGAAATCTGGTTAGCGCGTTATCTTATTGAACGCACTGCTGAAAAATACGGCCTGGCTATTGAGTACCATCCTAAGCCATTAGGTGATACTGACTGGAATGGTTCTGGTATGCACGCAAATTTCTCTAACAGTGAAATGCGCGAATCAGGTAAGGAAGGAACCTTTACCAAGATATGTGAAGAATTTGGTAAAAACATTAAACGCCATATCGATGTATATGGTTCTGATAATGATCAACGACTGACTGGTAAGCATGAAACTCAATCAATTAATGAGTTTAGTTACGGTGTTTCTGACCGTGGAGCATCGATACGTATCCCTGTCAGCACAGTAGAAGATGGTTGGATTGGTCGTTTGGAAGACCGGCGTCCTGCATCAAATGCAGACCCATATAAAGTTGCTGCAGCAATTGTGAAAACCACCAAGGAAGCTGGTTGAGCACAAGTTAATTTACTTTGACCCTCCTGAACCGGAATCAAGATATCTTGTTTCCGGTTTTTTTTACTTACCTAGTTTTCCCTTGATAACTAAATGACGATCGGAAACGACTTCAACCTCTAATTCAGTTAATTGAGCCTGTTCGAGTTGCGTTTTTATTTCGTCGGGTCTGAATGCCGCGAATAGAGAATTTCTAAAGTCACGTTGTAAAATTTCAGGTTCAGCATGAGCATAGTGTTTTACCAGTTTCTCAACCTGCATTTCATTATCAGGTCGCATTAGATCCATAATAAAGACGTTTGTATCAGCAGGAAATTGTCTGATAAAAGTCCATAATACATATGGGTCATATAAATGGTGCAATAGTGAATTTGAAAATAAAATATCGTAATTAAATGAAGTCGGTTGATATGTTTGTAATTCTGACTCAATCAACCTAATTCGTTTCGACACATTTTTTTCGACATTGGTTAATCGTTTCTCTGCCTCCAGTAACATAGCCTCTGCACCGTCAATAGCATCAACATAATAAGCAGGAAATGCATTAGCAAAGCGAATGCTGATATCGGCAGCACCACAGCCAACATCCAATGCCCTTCCTTTATCTGGCAATCCATCAATAGATGCCACTTTTAACAGATCGATAAAATGATTATGAGGCTCATCAAAATCAGCATTCGCATAGGCAGTAGCCTGCTCGGCTTCATTCATTAATTCAGGTTCAGTTTTACGTAACATTTCTATCTTTATTCGCGAATACAGATACCATAACATGAGTTAATAATTAAAATTTATCGCCTAAGTTGAAAATAATATGAATATTAAACACGTCACCATTAGTTTAATTATAGGACTGATCATTGGTGCTGGTGCAGGATTTGCCGGAGGCATTCTGGTATTTCCATTTCTTTTTCCGCCGCCAGAGGTCAATGAAACCGTAGCAAATAAAGAATCAAAACGCGAAATTGCAACCGGTACATTTATCCATGCCGGTCCAAGTGATCCCATACATTATGGCAGCGGCAATTTAACAATCTATGATGATCTCATTCATATAGAATCTGATTTTGAAGTGGGGCCAGGCCCAAAATATCATGTTTACCTGGTACCGGAGCTTGATGTCATGCCAGATACTGACGTTGTAAATACCATGTATGTCGATTTGGGTAGATTGAAAGCATTTAGTGGTAGTCAAAATTATGCTATTCCTGAAGGTATTAATATCAATGACTATCAATCTGTTGTGATTTGGTGTGAACAATTCAGTGTATTGATTTCACCTGCAAATCTGGCATTTAACTAGTCGCTCGTGTTTATCATATGATGTGCCGTCTGCGTAAATGATGCCATCAGCTGCTGCCTGAATACACTTTCTATATCGAGTTTATCTAGTGCTGTCTGCATGCACTGAAGCCACTGATCACGCTCTGCAGTACCTATGGTAAAAGGCAGGTGTCTTGCACGAAGCCGCGGATGACCAAATGCAGCGATATATCGGTCTGGTCCGCCCATCCATCCACTTAGAAACATAAACAGCTTTTCTTTTGCACTACGTAAATCCTTTGGATGCAATTCACGAATCGTTTTAACTTCTGGTTTCGTCTCCATTTCTTTGTAAAATTCTTCTACCAGCGTTCTCAATGCTTCATCACCACCTAGCAATTTATAAGTAGATAAAGAACGATCGATAGTTTCTTCTTTTTCATTCATGAATAATGACCGCATCACCTACATTTACTTTCTCAAATAGTTCTATCACATCTTTATTTTTCATCCGCACACACCCATGAGAACCTGGCTTACCCATTTCAACATCGTCGGGTGAACCATGTATATAAATATAACGTTGATAAGTATCCAGTTCTCCGCCTTTATTCTTGCCTTCTTCCTGACCTTCCAACCAGAGGATCCTCGTTAATATCCAATCACGATTCGGATGTAACTTTCGCAAAGCCGGTTCGTATATTTCACCAGTTGATTTTCTCCCAACAAACACTGTATTCACTGCATAGTCATTACCAATTTTTTCAGCAATAGTATGTTTACCCCTTGGAGTGCATTCACTATTCAATAATTCTCCAGCACCATTTCTTGCCGTTGAGATACTATATTGTTTTATTTGTTTATCACCCTCAAACAAGAGTAATGTTTGATCAGTAATCGAGACATGTAATTTTATATCAGTCATCAGGTGTTATACGTTTTACATTTATTAAAGCATCAAAATTACCATCGGCTGCTAACTCATATCCCTCAATATCCATTTGCCTTGCCATAATAGTGTCTTCATACCATAGTGGTACATAGGGTAGCACGTCTAATAAATAACGCTGTAACTGACGATAATTTTCAGCTTGGCTTGTTAAGTCCGGTTCAGTCTCTGCACGTTCAATAAATGTATCGACCTTTGTATCTACTAGTCTGCCCCGATTGGCACCTTTGGGTGGTATAGCATCGCTATGAAAAACATAACGAAAGATGTCTGGCATTTTCAAACCAACCCAGGAAAGACTATACATTTGAAAACGACCTTGTTTGATATCTGAATAGAATGTACCCCAATCATAACTTTGAATATCCAACTCTATACCTACTTCCTTTAATTGGCTTTGGATGATCGTCGCCAAACGTAAACGAAAGGGATTGTTTGAGGTTTTGTAGGTCAAGTTAAGTGGGTTTGACTGATCATAACCATATTGCTTGAGTATTTTTTGAGCTTCTTCAGGCGCATAGTCTATCCCTTGTAAACCTGGATATCCTGCCCAATGTACTGGAGGCAAGATGGCCGCCGCTAATCTCGCATTCTCTTGCATGACGAATTGTATGATTGCATTTCGATCAACCGCATAGGCAATAGCCTGTCTTATTTCCTGATTTCCAGTATGTTTGTCTTGTAAATTAAATCCGATATAAGTAAACGTATCGCCAGCTCTTTTATGAACTTCAATTGATTGTTTTTCAGATAACCAGGTGACAATTTCAGGAGATAGATTACCTTGTAGTATATCCAACTCACCACGTAGCAATTTCAGTACTCTGACTGTAGGATCTTTCACGGTAAAAAAATTGAACACTTGTTGATCAACAATTCTGGTTAACTTTAGTTTGACTTCATCATCCCAACTTATAAATTTAAATGGACCACTGCCAATTGGAAGATTCTGGAACGTATGCCCTGACTTGATTAAGTCAGCCGGTAAGATGCTAATCACAAGCCTTCCAGGAAATAGCGGATCATCCCGGTTTAAATAAAAATCGACTATTTGATTATCAATGACCTTGATTGACTCAATCATTTCAATCGAACCACGATGTGGCGAAACCGTATCTGGATTCAGTACTGAATCATAAGTTGCTTTGATATCGTGAGCAGTTAATTGAACACCATTATGAAAACTTGCCGATTTTTTATTTATTGAAAATCGATAATGGTTTAATGCAATTTGATCCCAATCTGTAATACCTGATATCACTTGAAAGTTATCATCAAAATCAATCAGGTTCTGATAAATTAAACGTGTCAAACGATACGAAACTGCATCTGTTGCAAATCTTGGGTCAAGGGTAACAGGGGCCGTATTTAAGCCCATACTAATTTCTGTTTTATCTATATCGGAACAAGCTGCTATGAATAATAAAAATAAAACAAATATTGTCGACCTAAATAATTAATAACAATGCATTATTGCTTATGAAATACAGCAATGGATTCAACGTGTGAGGTACGAGGAAACATATCCATAATACCAGCTTGCCTCAATCGATAACCTTTTTCATTAACCAATATTCCAGCATCTCTCGCTAAGGTTGCCGGATTACAAGATACATAAACGATTAACTCAATCTCTTTTAAATTCAAGGCAGAAATTATTTCCTTTGCGCCTGTTCGTGCCGGATCGAGTAATAGCTTATTGTATTGTTGAGACATAAACGGATAGATCAATTCTTCCGCCGCCAAATCGGCAACATGAAATTCAACATTATTTAAATCGTTTATTCGCGCATTTTCCTGAGCCCGTGCAATTAATCCTGCATCACCTTCAACACCAGATACCTGTTTGGCGATGGTTGCCATTGGCAATGTGAAATTCCCAATACCGCAAAATAGATCAAGCACTCGATCATTAGCATTTAATTCAAGATGGTTGATCGCTAGTGAAATCATACGTTGATTTATCTCAACATTGATTTGCGTAAAGTCCGTCGGTAAAAAAGATAAATTTAAATCGTACTCAGGTAAATGATACTGCATGGCTAAATTATCATCTGTATCAAGACAATGAACGGTATCATAACCGCCAGGTTGTAAATACAAGCGACATTCATGCTCTGTTTGAAAGGAGCGTAACCGTTCGATATCACTTGAATTTAACGGTGTTAAGTGTCTTATTACTAATGCTGTTTCTGTTTCACTAATTGCTACTTCAATTTGTGGAATTTGATCATGATTATTCAAGCTCATGATTAAATCAGCTAATGCATTTAATTTTTTTCCAACTTTAGGATGCAAGACTTCACATGAATTAATATCTGCAACAAATGGACTACGCTTCTCACGAAAACCGACCAGCGTCTTTTCTTTTTTAATCACATGTTTTACTGCGAGTCTGGCTTTATGGCGATAACCCCATACAGGACCCGATAATGGTGACAATATAGTTTCCGGTTTTACCTTACCCAAATGTTCAAACTGTTCTATCAAGACAGCTTGTTTATGTGCGAGCTGTGCCTCAGGACTCATGTGTTGCATACTACAGCCACCGCAATAACCAAAATGATTACATTGTGGTGTAACACGCTCATCACTCGGATTTGATATTACCTCTGCAATCCCTTCAGCAAATTTTGCACGACTACCAGTAAAACTAAATTCTACTATTTCATTAGGTAGTGCATTATCAATAAACGTTGTCTTGCCATTGACTTGAGCAATACCACGACCTTCATGTGATAGCGAACTAATCTCGGCCTGAAACAGACCTTGTGGCAGTTTTTTACGTCGGCGTCTTCTTGCCATATTGATGAAATTAGGGTTGCCAGGTGTTTAGAAATTCAGTGAAGTGCGATTTATTTTCTTCAGCGAGGAATTGTTTTACAAGCTCGCATTCATTCTCATACGCACTGGGTACCAATCTACCGCGCATTAATTCATAGCGAAGATAAACAAGATAGGTATTCAATACATCCGTTTCACAGTAGTTTCGTATTCCTTCAATATCACCAGCATTATAACTATCCCATACCTTGTCACCGCTCATGCCCATCTTGCCGGGGAAACCTAAAATTGTTGCGATTTGATCCAGAGGCGCTTTGCATTGCGGCATATATCCGGCTAATACATCCATTAAATCGGTATGCCGACTATGATAGCGGGACAAATAATTATTCCATTTAAAACTATTATCATCTTCACCATTTTCCCAATAGCGTTGGGCAATGACGCCATGTAATAAAGAACGATAGTGTAAAACAGGTAGATCAAAGCCACTGCCATTCCAGGAAACCAAAGTCGGCGTATACTTCTCAATACCTTCAAAAAAGCGTTCAATCAATTCCTTTTCATCTGATTCAGGTGTGCCCAATGACCAAACACTTAAATTATCGCCACTGCGCAAGATCAATGAAATCGCAACAATCTTATGCAGATAATGTCGTAAGAAATCAGACTTACCATCCGTTTCCTGGCGGCGATGAGTAAACATCAACTCAGCTGCATCATCATTTTCTAGGCCTTCGAGGCTATAGAGTTTTTTTCCGGACTCTATATCCGGCACAGTTTCAATATCAAATACGAGCCGGAAGGAGCTTGGAAAACCGATATTCGAAGAGAGGTCGCCGCACTCTCCGACGGTGATCGGGAAAAAGGAAGAAGTTTTTTGGAGATTCCAATTCGTGTGGACCGTTCGGGGGATTACTCGATAACGATTGTGGGACTCAATACCGATTCGAATGCCGATTCGATTTTAGTCGAAATTTTTTCATCCGATGGACCAGTGTCCGAAGTGATCAATCCGCCGATTACGGGGAAATCGGAAAAAGGAATGGTCCGTCTGTTCTACGATTGCAG
>JBCCHP010000046.1:0-9593 GCA_039028675.1 Pseudomonadota bacterium
ATGGGCTAATGTCCGAATACCGGGTGGCCGCTGAGACTGATATCCTGACCATCCCCCTAAGCGGGCAATAATCCAATTTGACCAAGCTAAAGAGCCTATAGGATATGGATTACGCTGTTTTCGGGTGGTGCCATTTAGGGTGGGAGCTATTTGTTCAAGGCATTGTTGTTGCTCAGTTGAAAAGGTTAACGATATCGGTAACTCGGGGTGGTCACGCCCCTCTAGCAACTGTAAAATTTGGACGGCGACCGATAGCGCTAAAACGGTCAGTCGTTGAATCGCTCCAACAGACTCAAGTTCAGAGGATTCAATATCTAAACCTGCTGAATTTACATGGACATGGGAGAGATATAAAAAGTTATTTATCGAAGAAAAAAGAATTAGAAATGGCAAAAAGTTCATTAAAAATAATTTAGTTACTTTGGAGAGAGCAGAAAAAGAGTTTGGTGTACCCAAAGAAATTATTACTTCAATTCTCGGTATTGAAACAAGATACGGAAAAATTTTAGGAAATTACAGGGTTATTGATAGTTTAACTACTTTAGGTTTTGATTATCCAAGAAGGTCTGCATTTTCGAAACAACAATAATAAGAATGTCTGAGGGACCATCCATTTTAATTCTCGCCGAAACAAATCCTTTACATTTAGGTGAAAGATCAAAATTTGCAATTAATGGATTTGGATTATTCTCAACAAAGATAGCGATCGATTCTACATCGGGTAAATCCGTATCAACCTTGATTGGTACAACTGCACCGTTTTCTATTTCAGGTCTGACTGTGATTGTAATCTTATTGTTCGGAATAATTTCCTTGCCAGGATAAAACTCAGAGAGTGCTGTATTAATTTTTTCCGCGCTAAATGCAGCTTCATTCCACTTTGCTAATACTTTTATGGGGAATAAAATTGTCGAAGCTATTGCTGCAGTACTGGAAAGTAATGCTTTTAAAACTGCCCTTCTATTCATTTTAAATCAGATATCGATCTGCTCTTCCAGTTTAAATTCGTATTGCAATTCACTCATACGTGCTTTAACACGTTCTTCCTGATAATAATCAAGTTTATATTGCTGTTGTACAAATTTTAGTTTATCAATGGCCAATTTAGTTTCACCCGCAAGGTAATAATAATCAGCCTGAATAATTGCAGTCTCAATGTCATTGCCCAACATTGCTTCCGCCTGCCCAAGCAAGGAATAAGTATTCAAATCATGTTCATAAAAACGCTCATACTCTTTCAACATTTCTCTTGCTTGCTTGCCGCGATTCAAATCAAGTAAGGCGCGTGCATAGGCCACAATCACAGGCTTGTAATCCGGGTAAAGTTGATAAGCCTTTTCATAAATCTTCATGGCAACATCATAATTTCTTTGCTCTACTGAGTTCTTAGCCGACAACAATAAATAGGAAACATTATCAGGATTAGATTTCAGTAATATATTGATTTGGACTTGAGCGTTAGCAAAATCATTATTATTCATATGCGCAAAGGCCAAACCATAGCGAAGCGGCATTTTCCCCGCATCATCCAGTCCCGATTCATTCAATCGTTGATTTAATTCTGCCACTGCAGCACGAGTGTCTTTGAATGCATAAGCGAGTAATTTATTTTTCACTAATTCGTAAGTTGTACTATTACTAAAGATCTTAATTGGAAACTCTTCTGCACGAGCACGAGTATCCGCAATACGAGAAGTTGTTAACGGGTGCGTGCGTAAAAATTCTGGTGCGCTACCTTGCTGATAACGAGTGACCTGTTGTAATTTCTCGAAAAAAGATGGCATCGCACGCGGATCGTGTCCTGCACGAGCTAATAGCTGCATACCGATTCGGTCCGCCTCTTCTTCGTTGGCACGGGTAAAATTAATTTGACTCTGCGCACCTAACCCTGCGACACCGGCAATGGCCGCAGATCCGGCTTGTGGATTAACAATAGCAAGCAGGATTGCACCTACCATTGCTGCTGCAGTGGGTACTTGATACTTTTTATGTTGTTCAATCATACGCGCCAGATGACGCTGAGTGACGTGTGCAATTTCGTGTGCCATTACAGCAGCAAGCTCACTCTCATTTGCCGAGTTAAGAATAACGCCACTATTGATTCCAATTACACCGCCAGGGCCTGCAAACGCATTAATCCCTCTATTATTGACAACAAAAAACGTATACGGCTGCAAGGTATTATCACTATGTGATGCCAGTTGGTAGCCAATAGATTGGATATAAGACTCAACTTCAGGATCGGTGATGATGTCTGAAAAATAGCGAACCTGTTTTAAAAATAATAGGCCTAAACGGCGTTCGTACTCGGGTGAAATGACACTACCTGCCGAATCCGCAAAGTCAGGTAAATCGTTTGCATTTCCAGCAAACGCCAATAATGGGAATAACAGAACAATCGAACCTGTCTTGAGACGATACTTCAGTATTTTGATAATAGCGCGAAACATTGTTTGATTAGTTACTGTCACGAAGAACAGGCATCTATTTGTAATCGTTTGAGTGTAACATATTAGTCTGACCGCTATGATGACGGTTCAGTTTCTAATCCAATAATTTCAGGAGTTTAGTAATGGCAGTAGCCAAAAATGCTTTTTATGCCCAGTCTGGTGGAGTCACTGCTGTGATTAATGCGAGTGCCTGTGGCGTGATCGAAACGGCAAGACAACATCCAGATAAAATTGCCAATGTCTATGCCGGCAGAAACGGTATCATCGGTGCACTTACCGAAGAATTAATCGATACCAACAAGGAAAGCGATGCTGATATTGCTGCTTTACGACATACCCCTTCCGGCGCATTTGGTTCGTGTCGTTATAAATTAAAAGGACTGGAAGAAAGCAAAGCCGAATACGAACGCCTAATGGAAATCTTTAAGGCACATGATATCGGCTATTTTTTTTACAATGGCGGTGGTGATTCTGCCGATACCTGTCATAAAGTCTCACAACTTTCAGAAAAGATGGGCTTTCCCATTCAGGCAATTCATGTCCCAAAAACGGTTGATAATGATTTACCGATTACAGATGTCTGTCCCGGGTTTGGTTCGGTCGCTAAATATATCGCCACATCCGTTCGCGAAGCGTCATTTGATGTCTGCTCAATGGCAAAAACATCCACCAAAATATTTGTCATCGAAGTCATGGGTCGACATGCGGGCTGGATTGCGGCGGCTGGCGGACTCGCCGCCGATAAAGCCAACGATATTCCAATCGTCATTTTGTTTCCGGAAGTAGAATTCAATCAGGAAGCGTTTATCGCCAAAGTAAAAGAAAAAGTAGAGCAGTATGAATACTGTTCGATTGTTGTATCTGAAGGTGCACATTGGCCAGATGGTAAGTTTTTAGCAGAGCAAGGAACAAAAGACGCCTTTGGTCATGCACAACTTGGGGGTGCGGCACCTGTGGTTGCCAATATGTTAAAAGAGGCCTTGGGTTATAAATTCCATTGGGCTGTGGCAGATTATTTACAACGTGCTGCGCGTCACATCGCTTCTAAGACAGATGTTGAACAGGCCTATGCATTGGGTAAAGCGGCAGTTGAAATGGCGCTTGCAGGTGACAATGCGGTCATGCCGACGATTGTTCGAAAATCAGATGAACCGTATGCATGGGAAATCGGGCAAGCCAAACTCGAAGACGTCGCGAATGTTGAGAAGATGATGCCAACGGATTTTATCACTGACGATGGGTTCGGTATTACCGATGCTTGTCGACGTTATCTATCACCGTTAATTGCTGGTGAAGATTATCCACCGTATGAAAATGGTTTACCCACTTACGTCACGTTAAGTAATCATCCGGTCGATAAGATCTTAAATACCGAATTTATACTTTAACTTTTAATTTACAGATTAAAGGATATACAACATGAAACTGGAAACGATTGCATTACATCAAGGTTATGAAGCAGAAGCGACTACCAAGGCAGCAGCCGTCCCCGTTTATCAAACGACATCTTATACATTTGATAACACACAACACGGTGCCGATCTGTTTGACCTGAAGGTACCGGGTAATATTTATACAAGAATCATGAACCCGACAACAGCGGTACTCGAACAACGCATCGCTGAAATGGAAGGGGGCATTGCAGGGTTGGCCTTGGCTTCCGGCATGGCTGCGATTACTTATGCAATACAATGTATCTGTGAAACGGGCGATAACATTATTAGCACCAGTCAACTGTATGGTGGCACCTATAATTTATTTGCGCATACGTTGCCAAAGCAAGGTATCGAGGTCAGGATGTTATCGCATGATGATTTCGAGGGCTTTGAGAAAGCCATCGATGACAATACCAAAGCCATCTTTTGTGAATCAATTGGTAACCCAGCGGGTAATGTCGTTGATATTGCAAAGCTGGCTGAGATTGCGCATCAACATGGCGTACCTGTGATTGTTGATAATACAGTGGCAACACCCTACTTATGTCGCCCATTCGAACATGGCGCCGATATCGTCGTGCATTCCTTAACCAAGTATATCGGTGGACATGGTAATTCGATCGGCGGTGTGATTGTTGATTCCGGAAAGTTTGATTGGGTCGCTAATAAAGCACGCTTTCCGATGCTGAATGAACCTGATCCGTCTTATCATGGTGTGATCTATACCGAGGCATTAGAAGCGGCTGCGTACATTGGTCGTTGTCGAGTCGTACCCTTAAGAAATACCGGTGCGGCTTTATCACCCATGAATGCCTTTCTTATCTTGCAAGGGCTGGAGACATTAGGCTTACGTATGGAGCGACATTGCGACAATGCGGAACAACTTGCTCACTACCTGCAAGAACATGAAAAAGTGAAATGGGTAAATTATGCGGCATTAGCAGACAGTCCTTTCTATACAACTTGCCAAACCATCACTGGTGGTAAAGCCTCTGGTATTTTAAGTTTTGGTATTGAAGGTGGCTTGGCAGCAGGTACAAAGTTTATTGATTCACTACAGATGATCTTGCGTCTAGTAAACATCGGTGATGCAAAATCATTAGCGTGTCATCCAGCCTCAACCACGCATCGACAATTAAACGAAGCTGAACTTAAGACCGCCGGTGTGAGCGAAGACCTGGTACGCATATCAGTCGGGATAGAACATATCGATGATATCATTGCTGATGTGAATCAGGCGTTGGATGCCGCCTAAGAGTTATTTTAAATTAAATGAATGTTGATATTTTCTGTTAACGACCCAAAGCGGACTAAGTGTTTATTAAAATATAGTTAGGTGTTTTTTGATGGGAGAAGATTCAAAGACTGAAGCACAGAAACGGGCTGATCAAGTTAGTCATTTCAATACCGAACTAAAGCAGCTCATAGACGAGGATGTCCTAAAGCTTTCTGAGGAACAACTATCTTCGCTTAAGCAGTATCATACAAAACTAATAGCTACTCTTTCTGATAAGTTTGATATTGATGTTAGTAGTAAGGAAAAGCGCCTTTCCTTCGGAATGCGGGTTGCGTCTTTTCTGGGTGCCTTGGCCTTGGCTGTTAGTGTCTTCTTTTTGTTTTATCAGTATTGGGGGCGTTTCTCTACAGTCTTTCAAATTACTGTTTTAGCAGTTGCGCCACTAGTCATGTTATTTGCCACATATTATGTCGCGCAACGGGAGAAGACCGGTTACTTCTCTAAGTTACTAGGTCTGGTGACTTTTGCCTGTTTTGTATTGAATATCTTTGTATTAGGGCAAATCTATAACATCACACCTTCCGATAGGGCCTTTATAGTTTGGGGCGCGTTGGCATTTCTGTTGGCCTATACATGTGATGTACGCTTATTATTGGTCGCCGGGATTATTTGTATCGGCGGATTTTTATCCGCCCGCGTTGGGGTTTGGTATGGTTTATATTGGGCTTACTTTGGCCACCGACCTGAGAATTTTTTACCCATAGCTGCGATGCTATTTGCAACTCCGTTTTATATTCCACATAAACACTTTACTGCGTTTGATACGATCTATCGTGTTTTTGCATTATTGTTGTTTTTTATTCCAGTTTTGATTTTGTCTTATTGGGGCGCAATCAGTTATATGACGTTTGATCAAAATACTATCGAGGTCATGTATCAAATTATCGGTTTTGTCTTCAGTGCAGGTTTAATCGCATTAGGTATTCGTAAAGGGATGAATGATGTTGTGAATACAGCTAATACCTTTTTCGTTATTTTTCTGTATACCAAAGTGTATGATTGGTGGTGGGATTGGATGCCAAAATATCTCTTTTTCCTCTTGGTTGGGGCGATTGCTGTCTTGATGCTGTTTGTGTTTAAACGATTGCGTGGCTTGACCAAGTCAAAAGAACAGGAGACAAACGCATGATGGCGTTATTTCGATATAAGCCTTTGATATTTGGTTTGGCATTAATCATTCTGACAAATGTTATCGTTATTACAGGTGCCTTGGGTAATCGTGCGGGTGAACCGGATGCAGCGCTAAGATTATCGGAGCGTGAACTTTCTTTGCGCACCTGGGGACGTAAAGAGAATAGCGGTATTAGTCTAAACCTTAATATCCATCGTAATTATTACCGGGGTTATAGTGATAGAGATAATTGGTTGATAGGAGATAAGTTAAAAGAATTAGGATTCAAGTTGATTGAATCTGAGAAGCATGATGAAACTAATAGATATGTGCGTAAGACATTACCGAAAGAAGTTTATATTGTATTAGAATTTAATGGTGATGCGTATCGAGATGCTGTTGTCGAGGCAGAAGAAAAACGATTGGAACAAGAGAATTTATTAAGAGGCCAACTCGATAGTAAAGAACAACAGGCCGAGTTAGAAGCAGCTGAGCTACATCTCAGTCGTACGAAATATTCATTGTCAAGGTTGTTTGCGATTGATGCTGGGCTGGAGCCGGAAGCATTGCGCCAACAATATCCAGATAAGGCAAAATATATTATTACCAGTGGTATGGTTAAATTAAGCACGCGTTATGACAGTGAAGAAAAGAAATCGCGCATACGCGGTTATATCTCAAAGATCCATATTACTGATATTCATGTGCCGCTAGAGCATCGAATGTTATTTGATAACTTGTCTGAGCGAGAGCGCGGTGAAAATAATGTTCGATTACCGCGTTATCGGGTTGAACTGGCCTATGGCCAACGATATGAACCCTGGGTCGTAAGTGTGGAAGACCTATAAATATCATAGGATTATGAAAGCAATTTTTTTACTTAATTTTTCACTATCTAAATAATGAGCAGGCGTGAAAAATATTTTCCGTAAATTTGGTCAGATCCCTTTTAGGAAAGCAAGATGGATTAATGTCCACTTCTGGCCGAATCGTGAATGACACTACTTACGAGCCAAGGCGGACAAGTAATTCACAATTATATATTTACCTCAAATATGAAAAATTTTATTTTATTTCTTCTTTTATTGATATTACCAATGATTACTAAGGCAGAAAATTTTATTTATGACATACAGCTTGCTGGGTATCAATTCAATCAATATGACGATAAAGGAAATGCTGATTTAAAAATATTCATGGAAGAATTTAGGACTTTCCCTTGGAGCGAGCAAGTTGGAAAAGCTAATGGTGGTTCCGAACCTACCATATCTGTCAGGAATCTATCAGAGAAAACAGTTTATTGGGTGTCTGCAGCTCCTCATGAAGAAGGGCATGTATATCTTTTAGGAATAGTTTATCCGAAGGTAAAAAAATCATTTTTTGGGCTTGGGAAAGACAAGAAAATACGATGGGTAGAGATTTATGTTGATGAAGATGGTTCTGCGGTAGAAGATATTGCTAGTGCTTTTTTTGACGGCAATTTTGAATCCTTAATGAGTCAATTAAGCACTCTACCAAAATTCGCAGAAATGGAATCACAAAGATGAATAGTAACGTCTGCTTCTGACCAATTGAAAAGTTATACTTATAAAGATCTGAAGTGGACATTAAGTTTAAAGATAACCTTTTAAATGACAAATGGATAATCTAAAAGAATCGAAGTCTACTTTAATTACGAAGCGCATAATCGACATAATAATTTATACTTTTTTTTAGGTATTTTTACTGGTGTTTTCATAGGTTATCTATCAGGCAGTATTATAGGCTTGTTTTTTTGTTCTTTTATTGTGGGAGATTGCGAAAATGCTGGAATAGTTTTATTGCCATCTTTTTTTATAGGAATAGCTAGCAGCATGATTCTATTTGGCATTATGGCAAGTTTAGGTAAATTTTCTTGGGGGAAATCTTTATTGTTTGCTTTCGCTGTTACGAGTTTATTAATAACAACTTTCTTATTTTTTATATATTTCGCATATAACTAATATGTCTGCTTCTGGCCGAATGCTGACAAATGATAATAATGTCCTAATCTAGACAAAAATTGACTGATAAAGTCAGACGGCACTACCGATATATAGCATTCCACTTCCGTAAATCAGCCCGGTAAAAATAAAAATCACGAATGTATAGCCCAGTATCTGTCGCATATGTAATCCGGCGATAGCAAGCACTGGTATCGTCCAGAAAGGTTGAATCATATTTGACCATTGATCGCCATAAGACACACCGAGCACAACAACAGCTGGATCAACACCAAGAGAAAGAGCTGATTCGATCATGATGGGACCTTGTACTGCCCATTGGCCACCACCCGACGGTACAAACATATTCACTAATCCTCCAGACAGAAATGCAAAAAAGCCAAGTGTTTGAGGTGTCGCAATTGAAACAATCCAGTCTGCTATGACTTGCATCAAGCCCGTAGTCGCCATCATACCCATTATCCCGGAATAAAATGGATATTGAAGAATAATGGGACCAACGGTAGCAGCCGCATTATTCACAAGTTTAATAAAGTGCATGGGAGAACTAGCAAGCAATAAACCTAACGCAAGGAATGTCCAACTGACAATATCTAATGTGAGACCAAATCCATTTTGCGACCAGTAGAAGGCGATATAACTACATAGTGATGCACCCAAAAAGATATTTAACGATTTATGATTTTCAAATTTTTCAATAAACGATAGTTCATTTTGTTTTTCTACAGGCTTTTTATCCTTTGATGCTAATAATTGAGGGTCAATTTCAATTGCCTCTTCATCTTTCGGTCGCATTAATGGGCAAATGATCGTAATCGTTGCCAAACCGATTAAGGCCAGCGTGATATTCGTCGTTGTTAATATAGTTTCGGTTACCGGGATGACGCCTATGCGTTCTTCAAGAAAATGCCCAGGTGTCGCAACTGCTAAAGCAGATGAGGATGAATAACCCATGTGCCAGATAACATAACCAGAATAAGCAGAGGCGACCATTAATGGATAATGTATTTTAAAAGGTTTCTTTACACATTCAGTAGCAACACTTCGAGCAACAATAGCACCAATGATTAATCCGAATGACCAAGCACACAAACTGGCGACCCCAGCAGTAAATGCCACAAGTGCATAAGCCTGATATGCAGTGCGAGGTAACTGGCCAATCTTTATTAAAAATTTTTGAATCGGCTCGGTATGAGCCAGCGCATGGGCGCCAACCATAATGATAGTAATTTGCGCCGTAAACTTGAACAACATTGGTAACCCATCACCCCATGCCAGTAATGTCGATGCTGGAGTTGCATCGGTTAAGGTCAGGGC
>JBCCHP010000047.1:0-9577 GCA_039028675.1 Pseudomonadota bacterium
GGAATATATATGAAATCGCCTGCCTCATTAATGATAGATTTCTCGAGGTTTTTGCCGTAACGGGTTTCAACCTGTCCCTTTATTAAGTAAACGGCAGATTCAAAACCATCATGATAATGCGCTTTGGCCTGTCCTCCAGCCGGAATAATGACCATATTCATGGATATATTTTTTGAGCTGGCGGTATCGTTAGATATTCCGACGAATTGCCTTAATGATTGTTTTGATAAAATTTCTTCCGGTGATTTAATCGTAACAACATCGCCATCAATTACGCTATTAGCAAAAACAACTGATTGAAAAGCTAAAACTGATTTAAAAATAATAGCGAGAATTAACTTGTTCATCATAATAATGATAGTAAGAGAAAAATTTGCTTTTTGAATTTCTTGCCAGTTCTACAACTTTCATGATGTTACGAATAATAGCATCCGGCGCATCAAAATATATCTGGTGGCCACTGTTTTCTATGATTTCCTGCCAGCTATTTTTACTCAGTGACAACAAGTCTTTTTGCATGCTCTGCCATTCCCCTTCAAGTGCTATCCCATCGATTTCTGGCAGTTGTGTTTTGCCTCTGGAAATAACCGCTAATGGTATGTTTGGCATTTGACCAAGATTGCTCACTTGTTCAGCACTTTTGGCAAAATCCTTCAATTCACTCATTTGTGCGACGATGGCTTTACGGCTTGAATTTAGCTGATACCATTTTTTCTCAAACTGATTCATCCAGTCTGGTGCTGGCTCGCGTCGAGTAATTTTCAATGGCTCATTCATTTGAATATTATCCAATTCTGCCAAACGTTCAATCTGTTCTGGATGAGAAGAGTCGACCAGCACAATGCCTGCAGTTTGCTCCGGAAATACTGTCGCAAAATATCTTGCAGTAAACCCACCAAATGAATGCCCAACCAAAACGTAAGGTGCAGGTATTTCTGCTTTCATCAACAGTCTTGATAACTCATAAGTAATTTGTTCAGTAGTACGCTCACCAGGTCCGGTATTACTCCAGCCATAGCCCGCTCGATCATAAACACAAACCCGCACTTCTTTTGATAGTTTTCTGGCAAGTTTGTACCAATTTGCAGATGAATCACCTAAGCCTACATCAATCAAGACTGTTGGGGATGAATCCCCAAGACAGTCGATATACATAATCTGATTATCCAGATAGATAAATTTACCTGGTGGACGAAATTCCGTATCAGCATTTATGTTTGATGCATATGTACTAAACAGCAAAAATGAACATAACAGTACAACATGCATCATATTTATTTGTATCTGTTTAAACACTAAACAGTTATTCCTTCAGCTTTCACTACCTCAGTAAGAGCAGACTCCATTAATGAGCGTGCATGACCTGTCATCTTGCCCAGCAATGCGTGTAACTCTGCATCTTTCAAGCCGCGGTTCTCACATTGTTCACTATATACTTCAAACTGAACCAATTTGAGAATCAGACTGGATAAGTGTTGAGGGCATTCACATTTAATTGTGCTTGATGCTGACGATAGTTGTATCAATTGCTTGTTTGAATAAGTGCGCGAAGGGGCAGGTTGCTCCAATGATACATTCGTACTCTGTTGCGGTTTTGCTTCAGTGTGTTCCAGCAATTGGACAATTTCGGCATGTAAGTGCTCAACCGTAATGGGTGCCGGTACCAAATGATAACGAGTAGAGTTCAATACCCGTTTAGCGGCAGTATTGGTAAAACCATATACCAGAATCATTTGTTTAGCGCCGGATTGTTTAAACAGGTCATCAATTTGTGGCAATAAATCTTCCTGAATCGCAGGATATTCTACAACCAATATATCAATTGGGTAATCTTTGCGATTTGCAATAAACTCGTCTTGCGAATTATATAAATCCTTAATCGTATATTGACTTTCTGCTTGCTGATGATGGCCAAGTTGTAATGTCAAGACATCACCAATCACCACAACATTAAAATCACCCTTTGCTGTCTTTTGAGTGCTTTTAATTTTGGAATTATTTTGATCGTGAATATCAAGTCGCTCTACTAGATCTTCATTGGCCAATTTAGCAATACTTCCAATTGAATGACCTCTATCTACTAACATTTTTAGCAAAGTGAGTCGGTTTATATCTTCACGTTGATAGAGTCGATCGGAATTATCAGATCTAATTGGTACTACAACGCTATATCGTCTTTCCCAAATACGTAATGTATCGACAGGAATATTCGTGATGCGAGAAACCGCACCAATCTTAAACGTTGTTGCTACTTTATTGCTCATTTGTACTTGCATTGTATAAGTCCTATTGTCCTTCAATTGCAATATAGACTAGACACAATATGGACGTAAATCGACAATAATTGTTTAATCTGGTCGTAATATGGACAAAATATTTATAAGTTGTTGAATATGTAGACAAATAATAGACAATTTGTCTAGATCATAAAGCTGGGCAATATGAAATTGCCTCGCTAATTTCGTTGGTTTACAAGTCATAGCTGAATCATGGACACTGCATGTAAGCAAAATATTTAAACTCAAACATGAATATAAAAGCACTCATTCGCGAACGACGTACCATCCATGCTTATCAGCATGAAGACTGCATATCGCTTAGTGAAGTCAAAGAAATTATTGCCACAGCTTGCTGGGCACCAAATCATCATTTGAGCCAGCCCTGGCATTTTTATCTATTGGGTAAAGAAACCATAAACGATATCTGTCAATTAAATAGAGCATTTCTCAGCAATAATCGAAGCGTCGATGAGGTAGAACGAAAAATGAAGCGCTGGCTGACTATACCTGGCTGGATAATTGTCACTTGTGATCAATCAGAAGATGCATTGCGTTATCAGGAAGATTACGCAGCATGTGCATGCGCTATGCAAAACATTATGTTGCAGTTGTGGGATAAAGGCATGGGATCTAAATGGTCCACTGGGGCACTGACGCGTGAACAAGCATTTTATGAATGTATTTCAGTCGACTCTCAATTGGAAAAGGTAATTGGCATATTGTGGTACGGCAAGCCAGACGTGATTCCAAGATCTAAAAGAAAGGATGCATCACAATTTATTATTGAATTACCTTAAACATAAATCAATTGAATCTACTTGAGATAGTTAATTAACCGACAGTCTGTATCCCTGGCTAAAACTGATAAGACTTATAGATTTTCTACGACAGATGAAATGTCAGCTTAAGCAATACTGAGAACCGAAAGTGAAGAAAAAAAGAACGTTAAAGAGAATCCGTCGACCGAGAGTCAAAGGAGATATTACTGCTTCATCAACGATATCGAATAATGAAGATAAGCAACAGGTCATTAATGAAGCTGTGGCTCGTGTTAGAGAGAAAAGAAAAAACAAAGCAGAGTCTGAAAAATAAAATGCATTAATGATCTATCTTGGTATGGTCTATGCAGCAAATTTATATGATGAAGCAAATTGTAATAATTTTATCGTTCGTAATTTTAATGAGCGAATTAAAACCTGCGCTAGCAAACGAATCGGGTTTGAAACGACCTGAAAAGGGCAGTGTATATGCATATTTACTAGAAGGTTTAATATTACTGGCAGACAGAGATGTTGTGGGCTGGATTTCAGGTTATTGTGATGGCATACGTTTATGCCGAAATGAAACAGAAGTAAAATTTATCAGAGAACATCGAATTCCATTGCAGGAGCGGATTGCATCCACTTGTCTTAAAGATGGTGACCGTGCATTACATATAGAAAAAGTTATTGGTTCACCAGATGTAGACGTAGCGGTAAAGGTTTATCTGGTTTGTGAGCAAAATGGACCGCCTCGTTTTTATTCCTTGAGAAAAACGGCAGGACATTGGTTTTTTATCAGTATTTGAACCAACTGATACAAAGCGATGTCATTTAATGCGTACAAACAGTAAAAAATGATTATGAAAAAAATACCAAATCCACAAGGGAAGGGCTTAACGCCGTTACTAACTGGGCTGGCTGATGCTAGACCGAATAGCGTGTTGCCGCCTAAGCAAATAAATCAAATCACTAATGAATTGTTTACCTCTCTATTTGTATTAAGTGCGCGTTTTGAATTTAAGCCAGTCCGCGGGAAGAGCTATTGGTTATATTTAGTTGATAATGAATTCAGATTATTTGCTATCAGCCCTGATAGCTGGTCCGGAAAAGTGCCTGGTCAATATATTGGTGAATGCATCTTGCAAGAAGATATTACCTGGACGATAGAGTTGGACGAATTGGTTGTAAATGAAAAATGGTTTAATGATTTAATTGATGAAGAAAGGAAACGAATCGTTGAACAATTGGAACTTGCGAAAAATATCGAGACCGCGATGCCAGCTTATAATATTAAAATACGTTACTACCAACGGTTATTAATGTATGGATTAGGTATATCTTTAAAAACATCCATGCAACGGGCGGGTATTAACCAATTAGCCTATCAGGATGCTGCTGCTTTACTAACTACGAAGTGAGAAGGATGCCGGAACGTAGCCCCCTCCTCATTATTAACGGTTGGTGCAAAACCGATGAACAATTACTACGTCCGGCAAAAGAAGTATGAAATAAATATAAATCAATTTTCATAAGACGCAGAAGAATCTGCCTAAATCGACTAAATTTGCCTAGTACAACACCTATTTGTCTTAGTCTTACGAATCAGTTTTTAGCAAATTTTTTCGCATCATCTTTTTATCGTAAAGCCTAATAAGAAAAATTTACCCAATGCAATTTTGGCTGGGGGTAGAGGATTCGAACCTCTACTGACGGAGTCAGAGTCCGTAGTCCTACCGTTAGACGAACCCCCAAGAAGTATCATAATTTTTGTGAATCCTCTACCGAGGTAGAGGACTGACTCGTTACATCCATGTAACTCGCACTTCGTGTATCGCGTTCGCGATATCCAATTCGGCTATCCATGCCGAATTGTCGAACCATTTAAAACATTTAGTCAGAGTCCGTAGGACGAACCCCCAACAAAAATTCATTGCGAAAAAAAAGAGGGTTACCCCTCTTTTAAATAATAAAACAGTATTATTATTATCGTTTTGAAAACTGTGGTCGTTTTCTTGCTTTGTGCAAGCCAATTTTTTTACGTTCAACTTCACGCGCATCACGAGTAACAAAACCGGCAACCCGTAATTGTTTTCGGTAGGTTTCATCGTATTCAATTAATGCGCGGGTAATGCCATGACGAATAGCTCCAGCCTGACCAGTAATACCACCACCAGAGACAGTGATATTAAAATCAAATTGCCCAACAACATCGAGTAACTCTAGTGGTTGTCTGACCATCATTTGTCCGGTTTCACGGCCAAAATAGTCTTCAAGGGTTTTATTATTAATGGTCATTTGACCAGAACCACGTTTTAGATAAACACGGGCAGAAGAATTCTTGCGTCGACCAGTGCTGTAATAAACTTGTTCAGACATAAATTAAATCTCCAAAGCCTGAGGTTGTTGTGCTGAATGATTGTGTTCCGCGCCCGGATAGACTTTTAATTTGCGATACATCTCACGGCCAAGCGGTCCTTTAGGCAGCATACCTTTAACAGCAGTCTCAATGACTTTTTCCGGACGTTTGGCGATTTGCTGTTCAAAAGTAATAGATTTTATTCCGCCTGGGTAACCTGTGTGATGATAATAAGTCTTGTTCTGAGGTTTATTACCACTCACTCTTACGTCTTTGGCATTAATTACAACAATATAATCACCCGTATCCACATGTGGTGTGTATTCAGCTTTATGCTTACCTCGTAACCTGCGGGCAATTTCAGTTGCCAAGCGACCAAGCGCCTTACCTGAGGCATCAACGACATACCAATCACGCTTCACTTCGGCTGGTTTTGCTGTAAAGGTTTTCATAATCTATCCTAAATTCTGGATACCGGGAAAAAAAGAGGTCGAATAGTACGGATTGCCCCTGATTCTGTCAATCATTGAGGGCAATATATTACTGATTTTCTCCGCAATTTAGCTGAAATCCATGACTGGAAATTCAGGATTTAGCCTATATATAATATGTACAAATAGTTTTACTGGTTTAGTGATGATGTCAAGACACCTGAATAGCATTGATAGAGCCATTATGGCCTTTGATAAGCTACTAAAAAATAAAGATAAAACAGAAGAGCAACGATATTTTCGACGCTATCCAGCTGAAGAAATACCGGAATCATCACTTAGCGCTGATGAACGTACACATGCTGCCGGCCTGATGCGTGTGAATCATGCGGGTGAAATTGCTGCGCAGTCACTTTATAAAGCGCAGGCGCTGGTGGCGCGGGACGATAGTATCAGGCAGGAGATGCATCATTCAGCTCAGGAAGAACTGGATCATCTTTACTGGTGTGAAACCCGTTTAAAGGAACTGAATAGTCATACAAGTTATCTGGAACCAGTCTGGGCCAGTGGCTCATTTGCCATTGGTTTATTCGCGGGTTTGTTTGGTGATAAATGGAATCTTGGTTTTTTGGCTGAAACCGAACACCAGGTAGTTGAACATTTGGATGAGCATTTACAAAAGCTGCCTGCGAATGACAAAAAAAGTAGAGCTATTCTGAAACAAATGAAACAGGACGAAGCATCACATGCAGAAAATGCAGAAAATGCCGGAGCAAATGAATTACCTTATCCCGCAAAAAAAATGATGGCTAATATTTCCTTGGTCATGAAAAAAGCTGCTTACTATTACTAGTTCTTTACTTGAAAAAAAAACATTACTCCCCATTTAAATATTCAAGACGAAAGAAATGTTTATTTAATTTATTTGGAGGTAATGAATATGTCACTTTCAACTTATGAACCTTGGAGTTTATTAGATCGTTTTCAAAAAGAGCTGAATCGAATGCAGGATCAGTCCTTAACTGTTAATAATGATAATGATGCTTCAAATGTTGTTACCAGTCACTGGCGACCTGCCGTTGATATTAAAGAAGAGCAAAACCAGTTTTTAATTACAGCTGATTTACCAGGCGTTGATCCGAAAGACATTGAGATTACGATGGAAGAGGGCGTGTTAAGTATTAAAGGTGAACGTTCTTCTGAAGCGGCTGAAACAAAAGAAGGTTTTAAACGTGTTGAACGAACCAGTGGTACTTTCTACAGACGTTTTAGCCTACCTGATTCTGCAGATGCGGAACGCATCGAGGCGACTGGCAAAGATGGAGTACTCACCATTGTTTTGCCAAAGCATGAAAAATTACAACCAAGGCGAATATCTGTTAAGGGTTAATCATATAGAAGGCGGGTCTACCCCGCCTTTTTTTTAAATCCATTTTGCAGGAACTTTTAGTTTTTTATTTTCCCTAACGTTCATCTACAACATGAAATTTTTAAGTTTTTATCTGTGAGCCTATGAAAGCAATTATAAAATTATTTTTCTTTTTTATTACTTTTATTATGCCGGTAGCGAACGCTGCGCTACCCGCAAAGATTGATGGTGAACAATTACCCAGTCTTGCCCCCATGCTTGAACAAGTCACACCGGCAGTCGTAAATATTGCAACTGAAGGTAGTATTAAACAGGCTATGAATCCCTTGTTTGCTGATCCGTTCTTTCGCCGATTTTTTGGAGTGCCAGATCAACAAATGGAGCGCAAAACCAGTTCACTTGGTTCCGGCGTGATAGTTGATTCAAAACGTGGACTAATCATGACAAACAATCATGTCATCGCGAACGCTGATCAAATTACAGTGACGATGCGTGATGGACGACAACTTGATGCAGAAGTTGTCGGCACTGATCCTGAAACTGATGTTGCTGTTATCAAAGTCGATGCAAAAGATCTGACGGCAATTAAACTTGCTGACTCCGATAACATTAACGTAGGTGATTTTGTTGTCGCGATAGGTAATCCATTTGGTCTTGGACAAACAGTGACGTCTGGTATTGTCAGTGCGCTGAGTCGAGGTGGGCTTGGTATTGGTGGTTATGAAGACTTTATTCAGACTGATGCTTCTATCAATCCTGGCAACTCAGGTGGCGCATTAGTCAATTTGCGCGGTGAATTAATAGGTATTAATACCGCAATCTTTTCCCGTTCAGGTGGAAACATAGGGATTGGTTTCGCCATTCCAATTAATCTTGCTACTAATATTATGGAGCAATTAATAGAGACGGGTGAGGTAACTCGTGCCTTTCTGGGTGTCAGTATGCAAGATATTAATCCAGAGTTAGCCGAAGCATTTCAGCTGGAGCAAAAAAATGGAGCGATTATTAATCAGGTTCTCGAAAGCTCCCCCGCAGAAAAAGCAGGGCTGAAAGCGGGAGATATTGTATTAAATGTTGATGGTAAGACCATTCGCAATGCCAATGATCTTCGTAATCGAGTTGGGCTGTTACCAGTTGGTCAAACGGTTAAGTTAAAGATATTGCGAGACGGCAAGCAACAGACAATTAATGTGACTGTTACGCAAAATGAATTGATAACCAATAACCCGCGAGCTGAGAATATTTTGTTACAAGGGGTAACGGTAAGTGATTTAGAGCAGGACAGTCCATATTTTGGCCGGCTAGCTGGAATAAAGGTTGTTAATGTTGAGCGAGGCAGTACTGCCTGGCAAGGTGGACTGCGAGCGGATGATATAATAACTTCTGCGAATCAGCAGGATATTTCCAGCGTTCAGGACTTTCTGAATGTCGTCAATCAAGTAGAAGCTCCGTTACTATTGAGAATAGTAAGAGGAAACAACGCTGCCTTTTTGGTATTAAAACCGTAGATCAAGCTTGTAATTGTTGGATTCCAGACTTGCAGGATTTGATGGCTTGTTTAATAAACTCTACGGCTTGCATTCGCGGATAAGATTTTCGGTAAGCAATAATAACTTCTCGATAAGGCACAGGTTTATTAAATGGTCTATATTCCAGCATCGCATTTAGACCAGATGCATCATCAATTGAAAGAGCAGGCAGGATTGTAATACCAACACCTGCAGCAACCATTTGTCGAATCGTTTCGATTGAACTACTTTCCAATGATTTTTGAATATCGCGCTCTTTATCTTTTGGAACAATGCATGATGGACAGATTTCAACCACTTGGTCACGGAAACAATTACCTGTGCGTAATAACAACATTGTATCATTGACTAAATCACCTGGACTCAGTTTTTTCTTTTTAGAAAGTGCATGACCTTTCGGCAACGTCACCATAAATGGTTCTCGATAAAGTACTTCTGTAGCAATGCCGCTTTCTTCAAACGGATTTGCCAGGATGGCTAAATCAATTTCTCCGGATTTTAATTTAATAGAAAGATTTGCTGTGTAGTCCTCTTCAATTAACAACGCAAGCTCGTTCTCTTTATTATTGATATAAGGAATCAGTTTAGGTAATAAATAAGGGCCAATTGTATAAATAATGCCTAGCTTCAAATCACCACTAAGTTGGTTCTTGTTATGTACTGCCATTTCTTTAAGGTTATTGGCTTCGTTTAAAATCAACTCAGCTTGTTGCACAATGCGTGCACCAATTTCAGTGATACTCACTTCGTGTTGGTGTCGTTCAAATAAAGAAATACCGAGTTCTTCTTCGAGCTTTTTTACAGCGACACTTAAGGTGGGTTGGCTGACAAAACAACGTTCCGCAGCTCGAC
>JBCCHP010000048.1:0-9552 GCA_039028675.1 Pseudomonadota bacterium
ACAAAATGATTGCATTCCTTCAGCAATCAATTTTTCACCACCAATTCCTTCCAAAGAAACTAAATTATTATTTTTTTTTAGTTCGTTAATCAATCCTGCGCCAAGTAAATCTCCGGAGGCCTCACCTGCGACTAAAGCAATGCGAATCATAAGTATTTACGCAGTGACTTATCTGACAATTCCGCGTTGTGAAGCAGAAATAAAGTCATGTAATAGTTTAACTTCATCAGACTCTACAGACATTGATGTTAATTCAGATAATGCATCTTTCAACTTTAATCCATCACGATAAATTAAACGGTAGGCTTTTCTTAACATATTAATGGTTTCACTAGAAAAACCATGTCGTTTTAATCCTTCACGATTCAAGCCTGATGGTTTTGCTGTGTTGCCTGATACCAGTACATAAGGCGGTACATCTTTTACAATCACTGATGAAATTGCAGAAAAAGAATAACTTCCGACATGGCAGAATTGATGCACTCCTGTAAATCCACCAAGGATTGCATGATCATCAATTAAAACATGGCCTGCGAGGGTCGCATTATTGGCAAAGATATTATGACTACCAATGATGCAATCATGTGCGATATGTACATAGGCCATGATCCAGTTTTCGTCACCGATAATTGTTTTACCACCTCCATCGCCAGTGCCACGATTAATAGAAACATACTCTCTGATCGTATTACCCCGTCCGATAGTTAATATTGAATCAGCCTCTCCCTGATATTTCTTATCTTGTGGGTCTTCACCTATAGAGCAAAAATGTAAAATATTATTATCAGGGCCAATTGTCGTAGGACCATTGATTACCGTATGTGCGCCTATGATATTGCCACTTTCAATTGTGACATTCTCGCCGATAATACTAAAAGCACCGATACTTACATCATCAGCAATTTCTGCAGTAGGATGAATAATGCTGGAAGTATGAATCATGGAATTAATCCATGACAGTTGTTAGTAACTCTGCTGAAGCCACCAGCTTGGACTCAACGTATGCTGAAGCATTATATTTATAGATATTGCGCCTTTCAGTAAGGAACTCAACTTCAATAATCAATTGATCGCCGGGGCCAGTGGGTTGACGGAAACGTGCTTTATCTATACCTACAAGGTAAAACAGACTATTTTCTGTAATCTTTCCATCTTCAAGTCCGTTTGCACCAAGGATAGCTGCCGCCTGTGCAAAACATTCTACGATTAAGACTCCTGGCATCACTGGTTTACTGGGGAAGTGCCCAGGAAAAAAAGGTTCATTGATAGTGATATTTTTTAACGCTTTTATTCGTTTATCTTCTTCAATCTCCAATATCTTATCGATAAGCAAAAAAGGGTAGCGATGCGGCAATATGTCTTTTATTTGCTGAATATCAAATTTCAAATCCTTAGCCATATTATCTATTTCCGCTAACCTAGTTGTCGTTGTATCTTTTTGATAATTTCATCTAGTTTTCTAAACCTCGCCATATTCTTGCGCCAGGTGCGATTATCAGTCACGGGTAATCCCGAAGAATAAACGCCAGGAGTTTTGATAGAATTTGGAACACCAGACATACCTGTAATCATGACATCATCGCAGATCTCAATATGACCGGTAATGGCACTTAAACCACCTATCTTGCAACGTTTACCAATTTTAACACTTCCGGCAATGGCAACACATCCAGCAATCGCTGTGTCTTCTCCAATTATAACGTTATGCGCGATTTGCACCTGATTATCTATACGTACACCATCCTCAATAATTGTATTATCAATAGCGCCCCTATCGACGGTGGTATTAGCGCCGATTTCTACGTTATTACCAATAATGACTGAGCCAAGCTGCGGGATTGTCAGCCATTTTCCATCCTCTTCCGCCATACCGAAACCTGCAGATCCAATAATAGCGCCGGGATGAAGTGTCACCTCTTTTCCAATCACGACACCTTTACATATCGTATTATTAGATAATAGTTTTGAAGATTTACCAATCCTGACATTATCTTCGATGACAACGCCAGCACCTATTAGTACGCCATCATCTACGACAACATTGTCACCAATGACTACACCCGGCGCGATAAATGAATTCGGTGATATTTGACACTGATTTCCAATTATTGCTGTTTCATGAATGGCAGGATCAGGAGAAAATTTTGGATAAAGGAAATTTACAATTTTGGCAAAACTTAAGTATGGGTTACTACTGATCAAGATATTAGTATTGCACTTTTCAATATCCTGTTCTGCTAAAACAACCGCTGCTGCATTTGTATGCTCAAGAAATTGAGCATAATGACGATTAGACAAAAATGCCAATTCACCTGTAGTCGCATTCTCAAGCGTATTAACACCGGAAATAATACAGTTGCTATCGCCCTGTAATTCTGCACCGGTTAATTCTGCTAGTTCACTCAGAGTAGCAGACATCACATACTCAAGCAGTCTGGCAGATTACGGCCCGCCATTTTCCTTTTTTAAATAATCAATTATCAATTGAGTGATGTTGACCTTTTCACTGGCAAATACTACACCTGCATCAAGAATCAAATCAAAGTTTTGTTCTTTTGCAATTTGTTGAACAACCTGTGCAATTTTTTGCTGAATTTTTGCAAACTCTTCATTTCTACGAAAATTCAAATCTTCTCGGAACTCATCCTGACTTCGTTTTAAGTCGCGCTTCGAATTGATAATATCTCTTTCAAGCTTTGTGCGCTCCTGTTCACTCATAATCGCGCCATCTTTGTTCAGTTTTTCTTCAAGAGTACGCACCTTTTTTTGTTCTGCTACTAATTGTTTATCTCTTGGCGCAAATTCTTTTTCAATCATTGATCTTGCGGCAGCAGCTTGTGGCGATTGTTCTAAAATACGTAGCGCATCTAAAGCACCAACTTTTAATTCTTCTGCTATTGAAATATGCGAAAAGCCAAAAAATAAAAGATAAAAAATAATCTTAATAATAAAATTCATTAAACTACTCCACTTATACTAAAATGCTGTTCCAAACGTAAACTGGAAGTTCTGTACATCATCATCCGAATCATCATTTAAAGGTATTGCTGCACTAGCACTAACTGCGCCAAATGGAGAAATCCAAATAGCGCCAATACCGCTAGAATACCGCAACTCACCTAAATCCAAGTCCTCGTCTGGACCATACACATTACCCGCATCAAAAAACCCTGTCACTCTCACTGTTTTCTTGAACTGAGTCAGGAAGGGTATTGGTAAGATGATTTCAGCATTTGCCACAACTCTAGTGTCACCACCAATAGGTCGATCACGATCATCCCGCGGCCCAAGCGTATTTTCTTCAAACCCTCTGACTGTTTTCGGTCCACCAGCGTAAAAATTTTCAAAGAAAGGTAATTCTGTAGTATCGCCATAACTATCGCCGTAACCAATATTACCGCTTAAATTTAGAATAAATTCCTTATAAATATTTCTAAACCAAGTAACGTCATAGTTTACTTTATAAAACTCGAGTGATTCGCCAATAAATGGCGTCGATATCAAACCAGTAATGGCATGTCTTGACCCTTTATTTGGCAAGAAACGATCATTAAGCGTATTGTAACTAAACCCTAAACTTAATTTGAGCAAATCATACTCATTGCCATTATTATTAACAAAATCTTGTAGTACCTGAGATGAATTACTTTCAAGGTCTAATTCAGTTCTAGTGTAATTAATTGATGCATTAATTCTATTATTTTCACTGATAGGTAATCCAAACGTTGCAGTTGAACCATATTCTTTTGTTTCATATCTGGCTAAATTCGCATCAAAAGCATCTACTTCACGATAAAAGACATCACCGCCTAAAGATATGCCATCAATGGTAAAATAGGGATCTCTATAACCAAGTGAATATCTTGTATTCACACTACTGTTATTAAAATCAAATGAAATTCGTTTGCCACTACCAAGAAAGTTATCCTGAGCAACACCAAGATTAAAGATAACGCCTTGTGCAGGTGAAAAACCGAGACCAGCAGTTAGACGTCCACCTGGCGCTTCTTCGACAGTATAATTAATATCTACCTGATCACTCGTGCCGGCAACAGCAGGTGTTTCAACATTGACATCTTTAAAATAACCGGTTCTTTGTAATCGTATTCTTCCTCTTTCAACTTGCGTGGTAGATATCCATGCCCGCTCTTGCTGACGCATTTCACGGCGAAGTACTTCATCTCTGGTTTTAGTATTACCTGTGAAATTAATTCGACGTACATAAATACGCTTTCCTGGATCTACGAAAAAGGTGAGAGATACCGTCTTTTCTTCATTATTGATATCGGGAATAGAATTAACATTGGCAAATGAATATCCTTCTTGCCCAAGTCGCTCTGTGAGATTACGACTACTCTCTGTCACCTTTTTTCTAGAAAATAATTCTCCACTATTAATCAATACCAGATCAAACAAATCTGCTTCAGGTAGTATCAAATCGCCGCCCAATTTGACTTCGGTGACCAGATACTGCTCGCCCTCAGTAACATTGATAGTAATATAAATATCTTTTTTATCCGGTGTAATCGAAACCTGAGTAGAGTCAATATTAAAATTTAAATAACCTGCATCAAGATAATAAGAACGCAGCGACTCAAGATCAGCCGATAATTTTTGTTTTGAATATTGATCGTTTTTTGTGAAAAAGGAAAACATCGTTGGCGTGCTTAACTTGAATTGGTCAAGTAAGTCGTCTTCATCAAAAACTGTATTACCAACAATATTGATTGTCTTTATTTTGGCAGCAACACCCTCGGATATGTCAACATCTATACCAACACGATTATTTGATAGTTCTGTTACAGTCGTCGTAATTCTTATTGCATACTTACCCATTGAAAAATATTGTCGACGCAGTTCGTTTTCAACTTGTTCCAACTGCGCCTGGACAAAAACACGTCCTTCAGCAAATCCGATCTGATTTAAGTTTTGAATTAAATCATCAGTATCAATGTCTTCATTACCCGTAAAAGAGATAGAACCTATTGCAGGTCGTTCTTTAAAACGAAACACCAATATACTGCCGTCACGCTCCAGTCTGACATCATCAAAAAACCCGGTTTTAAAGAGTACACGCACAGCTTCCGCTGACCGCGAATCATCAAAGGTGTCACCGACTTGCATTGGTAAATAATTGAATACAGTGCCCGGTGAAATCCTCTCAAGACCTTCGACTCGAATATCTTCAATGACAAATTCTTCTGCTGCCTGGATCGGAGCAGAAACAAGTATTAATGTAAAAACACAAGCTAAAATGTAAAGTAATTTGTTAAGTAATTTTGACATCTAATTGATTATTATAGTTTTGTAAATTATCCAAACAAACGAACAAGATCATTATAAAAGGCAATGCTCATTAATCCTAACAACAACACAATACCGAGTTGTTGCCCCCATATCTGCATGCTGTCAGAAACCGGCTTACCGGATATGAACTCTATAATGTAATAGAGTAAATGACCACCATCTAGTAACGGAACCGGCAACAAATTTAACACGCCTAAACTGACACTTACGATAGCCATAAAACTTAAAAACGCCACAATTCCAATATCCGCAGATTGCCCTGCATATTGCGCGATAGTGATTGGCCCACTTAAGTTTTTCACTGATGCTTCACCCACCAACATTTTACCCAATACTTTCAATGTAAGAATCGACATATCCCATGTTTTTTCAATTGCTTTAATTAACGATGTAAAGACCGGGTAAGATTCACGTGTATAGTATTCATCAAATTTTCCGGAGGCAGGTTTCGCAACTGCACCAATTCTTCCGATGACGCCTTCATCTGTTTCTAATACTTCGGGCGTTATAGAAATGAACTGTTCTAAACCACCACGATCGATTTGAACTATTAAATTGACACCTGGATTACTGCGAACTTGCGTAACCCAATCACTCCAATTACTAATTTGTACATTATCAACCTGAATGATTTTATCGCCTTCCATTAAACCCGCTTTTTCTGCAGCACCATTTTTAACTACCTCGCCAATCTGTGCAGGTAAATTTAATCTTACAATTCCCAGGCCAATTGAATCGAGTAATCTTCCCTCTGCCATATCATCAATCGCAATCGAAGAAAGATCGAGTGCAAGTGTTTGTGTAACGCCATATGTATCTTTAACAGAGAGTGAAATTTTATCGGCATTGACAGTATGATTAACCAATCTATCTATCACCGACATCCAGGTAGGCGTAGCTACATTATCAACCGAAACGATCTCTTGTCCTTTAATGAATCCAGCTGTTGCACCTATTGATCCTGACGAAACATCACCCACTATTGGTTTTAAACCATTAACGCCAATTATAAATACTGCCCAATATGCAAGGATCGCGAAGATAAAATTAAAAGCAGGGCCTGCAGCTACAATTGCAAATCGCTGCGATAATGGTTTTTGACAAAATTCTCTATGCTTTTCATCAGCCCTGATATCTGTCTCTCGTTCATCAAGCATTTTGACATAACCGCCAAGGGGTAAGGCAGCAATAACAAACTCTGTCTCATCTTTACCAAAGACACGTTTAAATAGTGGTCGGCCAAACCCGACTGAAAATCGTAAAATTTTGACATCACACTTCTTAGCGACCCAATAGTGGCCAAACTCATGAAAGGTGACTAATAGGCCCAATGCCACAATAAAAGATAGTACTGATTGAATAATATCAATCATAACGATATGTTCCTGACAATATCACTTGCGCATTGTCTTGCTAATTCATCATCTGCCAGAATAATATTCAAATCATCAGCATCATGTGAACTGACCTGTTCCAGCACTTGCTCAATCACCATAGCAATATCGGTATATCGGATTGTTTCTTTGAGAAACTCACTGACAGCAATTTCATTAGCTGCATTTAAAATCGCACTACTCGTTCCACCTTGTTGCATTACCTCTTTTACCAGACGCAAGCAGGGAAAACGTTGTTCATCTGGAGATTCAAAGTTCAAGCTTGCAATTTCAAAAAGATCCAATGGTTCAACACCCGAGTCAATTCTTTCAGGCCAACTCATGCCATATGCAATGGGGGTTCTCATATCAGGGTTTCCAAGCTGTGCCATCACCGATCCATCAATATATTTAACTAAAGAATGAATGACACTTTGCGGATGAATGACAACCTGAATATTATCAGTCGACGTATTAAATAACCAACATGCTTCAATAATTTCCAGTCCTTTATTCATCATTGTTGCTGAGTCAACTGAAATTTTTCTCCCCATCTCCCAATTTGGATGCTTGCAAGCTTGGTCGGGAGTCATGCTGCATAATTGTTCAATTGGCGTTGTCCTGAATGGTCCCCCAGAAGCAGTTAACATGATTTGACTAACGCCAACATTGCTTAAACCGTCCTGAAAGTTAATTGGCATACTCTGAAAAATAGCATTGTGTTCACTGTCTATTGGCAATAATTCTGCACCGTTATCACTAACCGTTTCCATAAATAATCTACCAGACATCACCAGTGACTCTTTATTAGCTAACAACACACGTTTAGCAGCTTTCGCAGCGGCTAATGTTGGTAATAACCCTGCTGCTCCAACTATTGCAGCCATGACTTGATCGACCTCAGCATGAGATGCCACATCACATAATGCATCTTTACCAGATAGAATATTGACTTCTGGCGCTTCATCTTTGATCGACATCTGTAAAGCTTGAGCGGCATCTTCATCCACCATTACTGCATAATGGGGCTTATATTGAATACATTGTTTAGCTAAAGCTGACACATTTGTATTCGCAGTTAATGCATACGCCCTATATTTATCGGGATGTCTATTAATGACATCGAGCGTATTCACACCAATACTGCCAGTCGAACCAAGTACAGTAATATTAATCACGTCGTACTGCCTGACAACGCACAGAGCAATGCGTAAAAAGGGCCTGCGGCCATTAAACTATCTATTCTATCCAATGCGCCTCCATGTCCTGGCAGCAAATTACCACTATCTTTAATATCTGCATCACGTTTAAGAATGCTTTCAAACAAGTCCCCAACGATAGAAAAAATAACAGTCATTAAGGTGATAAGCACAACCCATGATAATTCAATTTCATTGAATGAGACGGTAAAAACAAAAACCAAACTAACTAGAATTGACGTCATAAATCCACCGAAAACTCCTTCCCAAGTTTTACCCGGGCTAACCCTGCTCGCCAACTGCCTTTTACCGATCGAACGGCCAACGAAATAAGCACCACTGTCAGCACTCCATATAATGAGTATTAAGAACAGGACTAATAAAGTTCCCTCTGTAAAAAAAGCTTTAACATAAAATAGACTACTCCATGTAGAAGTGAGTAACAATTGACCTAATAATAGTAATAACCACCTCGATTTTGGTAATAGTTTAAGTTCATTTTGATAAGCAATAACAATTGCTAAAGCGATACACCAGAATATTGCAGCAGTAACTGCCAATATTAAGTAGACGTGTTCGGAAGCTAATAAATAAATGCTCAATAACAAAATAGCATTCAATATAGCGTAAGCAATAAATGCAAATTGTTGAAGTTTTAGTAGTCTCCCCCATTCCTTAGCAGCTACGATTACAAATAAAGCTATTAACAATCCAAAATAAGTTGCATTGCTCGAAAAAATTGTAAATAAGACCAGCGGAATTAATACAGAAGCGGTAATGATACGATGTTTTAACATCAGCTCAGGCTTTGTCTGCCAATTGCTCAGAGATTTTCCCGTATCTTCTTTCTCGATTGGCAAACCAATTTAGCGCATCATCCATTTCTTCAGGATTGAAATCAGGCCAAAGGGTATCGACAAAGTATAATTCTGTATAAGCAAGTTGCCAGAGTAGATAGTTACTTATGCGACGCTCACCACCGGTACGAATAAATAAGTCTGGTTCTTTCATAGATGAAAGCGACAGATGCTCAGCAAGCATAGCTTCGGTAACCTGTTCGTTCGAAAATTTATCTATCAATGATTGACAAGCTTGCAAGATATCCCATCTGCCACTGTAGTTAATGGCGACATTTAAGTTAAGTCCCGTATTAGCGGCAGTTAAAGACTCAGCTTCATTAACAGCTTCCCGTAATTTATCCGAAAAAAAGTGTCTATCGCCGATGAGTTTCAAACACACATTATTTTTATTGAGATCATTTACCTCAGAATTTAATGCCGACATAAACAAATCCATAAGAGTCTTCACTTCCTGCCTTGGTCTTTGCCAATTTTCAGTACTGAATGCGAAAACGGTCATAGCTGGAATATTGAGCGCCACAATATGCTCAACCAAATTTCGCAAGGTTTTAATCCCAGCACGATGACCGGCAACTCTGGGTAGGCCACGTTGCTTGGCCCAGCGTCCATTGCCATCCATAATAATGGCAATGTGTTCAGGTAAGTTTGGATCTGGAGTGGTCATGTCTGCAAATATTAACAGCTTGAGGCAGCTAAATTTCCAGCATTTCCTCTTCTTTGCTAGCGAGTTTGCTGTCTATTGTTGCGATCTGTTCATCGGTAATTTTTTGAATATCTTCCTCGGCTTTATGCTCCTCATCTTCGGTCACCAGT
>JBCCHP010000049.1:0-9273 GCA_039028675.1 Pseudomonadota bacterium
ACAACATGTACCAGGATCAGTTTCGTCGATCTTTAGTGGTACGAGTTCAGCCATACTTTCCTGTTCTACCGCGTTTGTCTGGTCTTTCCCTTTGCCAATCAATTCGTACCAAGCCACGCCAGTCGCGATCAGTATGACTGAGAGGATGACATCATTTACAAGATAAAATTTAATGTAATGTTTAAAATTCATACGCTAATACTTGTTGAAAAACTTGGATTTACATAGCATTTGAGAGCTATTTTTTGAACTAGTTACTATTGCAATGCGTCTTTTGTGAACACGATCAAAAATTTAATGAATAGGAGTGACTGATATGAAGATCATGGTTGGCATTGTGTTGGCTATTTTGTTGTTAGCAATGACAGCGTTGTTTTGGCCTGAGAATGACGAACATACTCTACAAACAAAAATAGATGTCAGTAATGCGACATCGACAAATATTGAAAATGCCAAGTCAATAACAAAACTCTCGCAAGAAATTGAAACAGCAGCTGAAAAAGGCGACTTAATGCGAGCGGCTTATGAAGAATTGGAAAATCAAAGGAAAGATTTAAAGCGCCAACTTGCCAAAGTGCAACATTTAATGTGGGATATGAAATTCCCACAAGAAAAGGCGAGTGAGATAAACGATATGATGCTAAATGCGCATAAGTTTGAAAAAACGCCACGGTTGTTAGGGGCATTTCACAATGTTAAAGAAATAAAAAATGAAATTGAGAGTGTAAATTTTGCTATTACATCATTAAATGAGCTTGAATTAATGATAAATGAAAAAAAGCATACTGATACATCAGTGAATTAATTTTCCCGTCATAATGCCTTGATTATTATTAACGTCAGTTAATTCAACCAGACTAATATGATTTTCAAGATTATTTTCAGACTGATCATTTAAAATTACACGAATAAAGTTATCAGTGTAACCTGTCCATCTTCCTTGCTCATCTCGTGATTCCCATAGTACATGATGACATGTGTTCTTGAACTCGCTAAGAAATTCACCTCGCATTTCTTTTGCTATTGAATGTAACTGTCTACTGCGAGATTTTTTTACGTTACTTGTCACCTGATTTAATAGTGTTGCCGCTTTAGTACCTTCTCTGGGTGAATAAGTAAAAATATGTATATGAGAAAAACCAGATTTTTTAATATAGCTTAATGATGCTTGCCATTCTTCCTTTGTTTCACCAGGAAAACCAACAATAATATCTGTTGTAATATTTAAATTTGGCATTTGATTTTTTGCATTGTTTATCAGTACTGAAAAGTCTTCAGTCTTACAGCGCCTCGCCATACGTTTTAAAACGCTATTTGATCCACTTTGTAACGGTAGATGTAGATGAGGCATTAAACGTTTACTACTAAATAGTTCAAAAAAATCATCATCCAGTTCCCATGGTTCCAACGAGCCAAGCCTAATACGTGGAACAGTTGTTTCTGATAAAATCCTTTTTAGTAAGTAAGTTAAATTACAATTTAAATCGCTGCCATAGCCACCTAAATGTACGCCTGTCAAAATCACTTCTTGAATACCTTTACGATGTATTGAATTAATATCGCTAATAATTGACTCAACAGTTCTGCTTTTTTCATTGCCTCTCGCAACAGTCACTATACAAAAGCTGCATCGATATCGACAACCATCCTGCACTTTTATAAATGCTCTATTTCTTCCTCTTTGAAAAATTGCTGCTTCACCTGGTTCTGCTGATATTGCAGGCATACTTTCGATATCCAGCTGGTTTAACGTCATATCGACTAATTGATCTTTCTGTTGATTGTTCACAACGAGATCAACACAATCAATATCAGCGGTAATATCAGGTGATAATGTGGCGTAGCATCCGCTGACGACTAGTTTCGCGGTTGGGTTTTGTTTATGTGTACGCCTAATTATTTGTCTAGACTTTTTAACTGCCTCTCGCGTGACAGCACAGGTATTAACGACTAATAGATCAGCGTGATCAGGCGACTGCACAACTCGATGTCCTTTCGCTTGAAATTGCTCAGCCCATGACTCTAATTCAGCCTCATTTAGTCTACAGCCCAATGTTTTTAAATGTATTTGCATCGCGCGCACTATAACAAAAGATTTGAGTAAAAGTTGAAATTAAAGATTAGGCTGTTTTGCACATTGTAATATCAAGGCTGGCATTTCCTGATGCAAACCTATAGGACTTGCAATATGAAAATTACAGTCTGGGAAATTTGATTTTGCCTGTTCGATTAATTCAGGAATATCCTGCGTCACATGATTCCCGGAATTTAAAAAATACGGTAATACACTAATATCGTTCGTGCCTTTTTCAGCAAGGGATGCGATAGCGGTTTGTATATCAGGTTCTGATAATTCCAGAAAAGCATGTGTAATTTCCTTATATTCTGCATCAGCCAGCCGCCGCACTTTATCCACCAATTGTGCAACTTCATCATTAGAAGCCTTTCGACGACTGCCATGCGCAAGAATTAATAATGCTTTCACGATTTTTCCAAAGCAGATCGTAACTTCTGTTTCAATTCTGCATTAACGGGTTGTCCCAATGACTCGATTAATTCAATTTTCTTTATAGCGCTATCTAGCATATCTAGCATTAATGCGGACTCCGCCCAAGATTGATAAACATAGGCTCGTAGCCTTTCATTAGGCGTTTTTTCGGCTAATTCATAAATTGAGTTTGCTTTTACTTTTAATTCCGATTTAGCTTCACTTTGCTTTAGGGAATTTGCACATTGATTAATTATCAATGCATAATCAGCAAGAAATCCTGGTTCTTCCAGTTCTTGTTGTTTGGCTAGATCGAACATTTCCATTGATTTGCAATATCGTCCTTTATGTTGATATAACACACCAAAACCCACATAAGAGTAGGGGTTAGTTTTATCAAGAGTCCACGCCTCATTAAAGCGTTGCATCGCTAAATCATGTTTGCCCTGAAGATGCGCCTCAAATCCACTGTCAACATAACCAATTGATGCATGTTCAGTCGTGCCAAAAGTGTTTGTCGCCTTAAGAATTAATAGTTGGTCTTGCTGATAAAGTTCAGCATCAGTAATTCTATCCATACCACCATACATCGGTTGATTTTCATTAGCATGGACTATAAATGTAATAAACATTAATAAATAAATAATATTTTTCATGACTAAGCTCATTTTTTTTGTTTAAGAGTGTTGATATGTAATGCGATACAACGTGGCAGGGCTTCCAGATCGTATCCACCTTCCAATAATGAGATGATTCTCCCATTACAGTGTTTTTCCGCAACTGCCATGAGTTTTTCTGTCATCCAACCATAACATTCATCAGTCAATTGAATCTGTGCTAATGGGTCAGCATAGTGAGCATCAAAACCAGCAGATATTAAAATACATTCCGGTTTAAATTCTTCAAGTTTAGGTAAAACCTGTTTCTGGAATACAGCCTGATAATCACTATCGGCCGCACCAGCTCCCATTGGGCAATTTAAAGTAGCGCCGGTTCCTTTACCCATGCCAACTTCATTATAATTGCCTGTGCCCGGGTAATATGGAAATTGATGCGTACTGATATAAAGCACACTTGGGTCTTCTTCAAATAAGTGCTGTGTACCATTACCATGATGAACATCCCAATCAACAATTGCAATTTTGTCTAATTGATATTGCTGTTGTAAATACCTTGCGACAATTGCAATATTGTTAAAAATACAAAAGCCTAATGCCATGCTGTTTTCGGCATGATGTCCTGGGGGTCGCAACAGGGCAAATCCATTATCAATTTTTCCGGCAATCACATTATCTGTTAATGCAATCGCACTGCCGACCGCTAATTTCGCAATCTGGAATGACTCCCTGCAGATACTGACATCCATTGAGTCCAGATAACTACTACCTGAATTACAAATATCTTCTGCTCTTTTTAGATATGCCTTATCGTGAACGGCAATGATTTGTTCATTATCTGCAAACTCTGATTCAATTAGAGACAATTCATTAAACCAATTTTGTTCTTTCAGATAATCGATTGATTTTGCTACACGTTCACCGCATTCAGGATGTCCAGGACCGGTATCATGTTTGATAAAACGCATGTCTGTTAGTAGACCTGTAGTCATGTTTTGCTCTAAAAAAAATAGGTATGATGAAAGTATACGCTTTTCAATTAATGATGGATGCTTATGACTACAACTTGTTCTAAACAAATCGCAGAATATGGTTCCTGGGTCTCACCGATTAAACCTGAATTATTACTAGGTAAGAGTGTTGGTTTGGGTGAAATACAATATTTTTCTAATAGTATTTATTGGATAGAAATGCGACCTGAGGAGCAAGGTCGTTATGTCATTGTCAAACGAGATAGTGATGGGAAACAGCAAGACATGATAGCTGCTCCATATAATGCACGCACACGTGTACATGAATATGGAGGTGCTTCTTATCTGGTCTGTGAGGCGGGCATTTTTTTTACTAATTTCTCTGATCAATACATTTATTGGATCGGTCACGATTTGTCTGTTAGTCAACTCACTAAAACAGCTGAGTGTCGATATGCTGACTTTATCTATGACTCTTCCAGACATCGCCTAATCGGAATCAGAGAAGACCATCGTGAAGAAAGTACTGAGGCAAATAATTCAATCGTTGCAATTGATCTGAATACTACGGATGAGACAGTTCTTAGTTCTGGTAACGATTTTTATGCGAATCCTAGACTAAGTCCGGATTCAAAAAAAATATGCTGGATTGAGTGGCAACATCCAAATATGCCATGGGATACCACTTCATTATATCAAGCAATTATGCATGATGATGGAACGATATCAGAGACGACACTAATCGCAGGTGGCAGCGATGAATCAGTCTTGCAGCCTAAGTGGAATCAATTAAATGAATTATTTTACGTCTCGGATAAAAACAACTGGTGGAATATTTATAAGTTTGATGGTGATAAGCATGAATGTCTATTGGCCATGGACGCTGAGTTTGCTGTGCCTCAGTGGTCATTCGGTGAACAAAATTATGATTTCATTAATAACAATACGCTAGTTGTTAATTATTGGCTTGAGGGCGTTGCAAAACTTGCCATTGTCGATATAGAAAAATCTTCATTGAATGACATTACGATTCCCTATACTGATCTGGAGTCAATCGTATGCCATAACAGATCTTGCTGGTTTATTGCTGCCTCACCTAGTTCTTTTCCAGCAATAATTGAGCTTGAACTGGATAATTTTCAATTTGAATCATTACGTATCTCAAATGAAATGCATATTGATGGAGGATATTTCTCAGAGGGAGAATCTATTCGTTATGCCATTAATCAAACTAATGAGGCTTATGCATTCTTTTACAAGCCTGAAAATAAGGATTTCTCTGCACCTATCGATTCATTACCTCCTTTAATCGTCATGAGTCATGGTGGTCCTACAGGTGCATCACATAATGGTTTAAAAATGGTGATTCAATATTTTACGAGTCGTGGATTTGCGGTGATGGATGTGAATTATGGAGGTAGTACCGGCTACGGACGTGAATATAGACAAAGATTATATGGTGAATGGGGAATCGTTGATGTAAATGATTGTTGTGAGGCAGCAAGGTATGCAGTCGATCAGGGCTGGGCTGATCCTGAACAACTCGCAATTCGTGGGGGAAGTGCAGGTGGATATACCACTTTGGCATCGTTGGTATTTAAAAATGTATTTAAAGCTGGAGCTAGTCATTATGGTGTCAGTGATCTTGAAGCACTAGCGAACGAAACACATAAATTTGAATCTCGTTACCTGGATCAATTAATTGGACCATATCCAGAAGAAAAATCTCTTTACCAACAGCGTTCACCAGTTTATGCGGTTGAACAGTTATCATGTCCAATCATTTTTTTTCAGGGCCTGGAAGATAAGATCGTATTACCTAATCAAGCAGAAATGATGGTCGCCGCGTTAAAAGAAAAAAAAATTCCGGTTGCTTATATAGCGTATGAGAATGAGCAACATGGATTTAGACAATCAAAAAATATCAAGCGCACGCTTGAAGCCGAGTATTATTTTTACAGCACTATTTTCGGCTTCGAATGTATTGACGATATTGAACCAGTAGTATTTGAACAATAACCTAATTAGCTATCAAGATATTTTATAACCGAATCAGTATATACTTTAGTATTTGCTGTGCCGCCAAGATCACCAGTTCGTGTTTCCGATTTTTCCAAAGATAATTTTATTGCTGAACGAAGTCGATCGGCATGAGGTTTTTCATTTACATGATCTAGCATCATCGCTGAAGCAAGTAATAGTGCAGTGGGATTAGCAATTCCTTGTCCGGCAATATCAGGAGCTGTTCCATGTACCGCTTCAAAAATAGCTGCATCCTTGCCAATATTACCGCCTGGTGCAAGACCAAGGCCTCCAATTAATCCAGCTATTTCATCCGATAAAATATCACCAAACATATTGGTTGTAAGAATCATGTCAAACTGGGAAGGATTAGTAACAAGTTGCATGGCAGTATTATCAACAATACGATCTTCCACAATTAATTTACCCTCGTATTCTTCACTGACTTCTCTGGCAGTTTCCAGAAATAAACCTGTTAGTTTTTTTAATATATTTGCCTTATGTACAATAGTGACTTTCTCTCGACCATTCTGGATTGCATAATCAAAAGTAAACTTTGCAATTCGACGACAACCCGCCCTGGTAATAATGCCTGATGCTTCTGCAACGGCACGTGGGTCATCATCAATTGGAATGAAGTGTTCTACACCAACATACAAACCTTCAGTATTTTCACGAATTAGTACAATATCTATTTCATCATATCTTCTACGATTATGTAGATAGGAAACTGCAGGTCTAACATTTGCGTACAGTTGAAACTCTTCTCGTAACCGAACATTTGCAGAACGGAAGCCTTGTCCGATTGGAGTTTCAAGCGGCGCTTTTAATGCCAGTTTGGTTTCGCGGATATTATCAAGCATAGCTTTTGGTAACGGGTCGCCACTTTCATTAAAAGCTGTCATGCCGGCTTTGTATCGATGCCATTCGAAGTTTGCACCCAATGCTTCGAGAATTTCCAAGGTGGCATCCAGTATTTCAGGACCAATGCCATCACCTTCTATCATTGTTACAGGTATTTTCTTAATTGCCTTTTCTCCGCAAGGGCTGAGATAAAACTAACTTATAAAACTATAAATTAGAATCGAGTTTTGATGATTTTGTATCGACTGTTCTTGTATCAACTGCTTTATTAGAGGGCGGTGAAATCAAGTCATTTAATATATTGGCAGTTTCTTCCAGTAAAACATCTACAGCATCTTCCTGATCTTCTGCTTCATCCAATTCTGCATCTGCTTCTTCTATTTCATTATCAGTTAGCGGAGGTAAACCTTTTGTCGCTCGCATAGCATTTTGGATTTCTTTTTTTGCATTAACCAGTTTTTCACGTTCCTGTTTGCGTTTACTTTCAAGTAATGAAATTTCCTTCTTTTCGCTGGTTTCTCGTTTTAATTCGAGATCATCAAGTAATAACTGGAATAAACGATTTTGTTTGATTCTTGACTCATGTTCTTTCTGAGCAATATCGAAAATATCAATCGGCGCGCTGGCAGGATAATACCGCGCAGGTTTTACCTTATCCCAAGGCAAGGCATTTTCATATGCGCGCTCGCCCTGATCGTCACTGTCTTTAGCGGTAGGAAATACAATATCCGGGATCACGCCTTTGTATTGGTTACTGCCACCACTTACTCGAAAAAACTGAGCAATAGTGGTTTTGAGCCGACCATGATCATCATTGTTATCTTTAATAAAGCGATTTAAATCAATTACATTTTGCACAGTGCCTTTACCAAATGTGGGCTCGCCAATAATGATGCCTCGTCGATAATCCTGAATTGCACCAGCAAAAATTTCAGAAGCGGAAGCACTATTGCCATCAACTAATACAGCAAGTGGTCCTGGATAGACGATGCCAGGTTCTGGATCATAATTTATTTCAACTCGGCCAGAAGCATCTTTGGTTTGTACTACCGGCCCACGGTCTATGAATAAACCGGTTAGTTCCAATGCTTCTGATAATGAACCACCACCATTACCACGCAAATCAATTATCAGGCCATCTATCCCGGTCGTATTCATTTCCTTGATTAACTTTCTTACATCGCGCGAAGTACTTTTATAATTTCTTTCCCCTTTTGCCTGCGCAGCAAAATCAATATAAAAAGTGGGTAGATTAATAACACCGATGTTAGTGTTTGTTTCTGGAATATCTATTATGCTGGAGCTTGCATCCTGTTCTTCCAGCTTAATTTTATCCCGTGTCAGACTTATAATCTTAGCAGGGCCTTCAACACCAATTCCCTTGGGTAAAACTTCCAATCTGAGATTTGTATCTTTCGGCCCGCGAATCAAATCAACAACATCATCCAGTCGCCAACCAATTACGTCGACTATTTCTTCATTGTCACCCTGTCCGACACCAATGATCTTATCATCAATGTTAATTTGTCCGCTCAGATCAGCAGGACCACCAGTTATTACTTTAACAACTTGTGTATAATCACTTTCGGCTCGCAATACAGCACCTATTCCTTCCAATGAGAGGCGCATACTAATATCGAAATTTTCCGAAGTACGAGGAGAGAAGTAGGCAGTATGAGGTTCTACTGCTGTGGTATAGGCGTTGATAAATGATTGAAATACATCACTGGCATTTAGTTGAAAGGTACTATTGCGAATACGTTTATATCGTTTTCCAAGTGTTTCCTTGATTTCTTCTGTGTTCTTACCTGCCAATTTTAAGTTGAGGTAATCATTTTTTACTCGTTTGCGCCAGATTTCATCAAGATCCTGTTTGCTCATAGCCCAATCAATTTCCCGCCGATCATAAATAAATGATTCCTGTTTACCAAAATTAAACTGATTCTTTAACAGTTCACCTGCATAGCGAATACGCTCATCAACTCTTCGTCGATAGCGCTTAAATATTTCATAAGCTGCATCAAGTTCTGAATTTTCTATAGCATCATCTATTTGATATCGATGAAGTTCGAACTCATCGATGTCTGATTGCATAAAGTAAACACGATTCTGATCGAGATTTTCCAGATAATTATCAAAAATGTTTGCGGATAACTCATCATTGAGTTCCATTTTTTTATAATGATATGTAGTCAGAATGTGAGTAATCAACTCACTTGCCCTGACATGCTTACTTTCAGGCGCCAGATCTTCCAGTCTCTCTCCGCCCTTAAAAGTAATAGTCTCCATATAGGATTTTTCATATCCTTGC
>JBCCHP010000050.1:0-9003 GCA_039028675.1 Pseudomonadota bacterium
ATTATTTATTCCGAGAGAATAAGGAAATTTTATCTGAGTCAGAAAGCGAAATTATTGAAAAAATGATAAAGATGGAAATGGAAGAAATATTTAATGGATTGGAGCCTAATAAATAATCATTTATTTTTTGCCTTAGCCCATGAATCACGCAGGGTTATGGTTCTGTTAAAGATCGGTTTTCCATTCAGGTCATGCTTGTTATCCACACAAAAATAACCCAATCTTTCAAATTGAAATCTCTCCTCCCTTTTTACATTAGCAAGAGAGGGTTCCAATCTGGCATTGTCAATAACCATTTTAGAATCCGGATTTAAAAATTCACGCCAATCTTGCTCATGCTTATTACTGTCAGGTGTCTCTTCAGTAAATAATCGATCAAATAAACGTACTTCCGTTTTTATCGCATGTTCACAGGAAACCCAGTGAATTGTACCCTTCACCTTTCTACCATCAGGTGCGTTGCCCCCTTTTGTTTCCGGATCATAAGTACAGCGAAGTTCAATAACATCTCCAGCTTCATTTTTAATTACTTCATGACAAGTAATAAAATAGGCATATCGCAATCTAACTTCACGGCCAGGCCCCAGGCGGAAAAATTTCTTCGGCGGATCCTCCATAAAATCATCATGTTCAATGTATATTTCCTTGCTAAAAGGTATGTCGCGTTCACCCATTGAAGGATCATTAGGATGATAGGGTGCAGACAATTGTTCAACTTTATCTTCGGGATAATTATCAATGACAACCTTTAAAGGATTTAACACACCTAATACACGTCTAGTCGTTTTATCTAAATCCTCACGTAAACTATTTTCCAGCACTCCCATATCAATCAATGTATCACTTTTAGTTATGCCAATTCGTTCGCAGAAGTCTCTGATTGCTGCTGGTGTATAACCACGTCTTCGCATACCAATGAGCGTTGGCATTCTTGGATCATCCCATCCGTCTACATCACCATTTTTTACCAATTCATTTAGTTTACGTTTACTCGTTACGGTATAAGCCAAATTTAAACGAGCAAACTCAATCTGTTGGGGATGACAAGGGACAGGCAGTTGGTCAAGGTACCAGTCATATAAGGGACGATGATCCTCAAATTCAAGCGTACATAAGGAATGTGTAACACCCTCTAATGCATCAGATATACCATGTGTAAAATCATACATGGGATATACGCACCATTCATCGGCAGTACGGTAATGAGAAACTTTACGTATACGATATATAGTTGGGTCACGCATATTAATATTTGGAGAAGCCATATCTATTTTTGCTCTTAACACGCATTCACCTTCATCAAACTCACCCTCTTTCATACGTTTAAACAAATCAAGATTCTCTTCGATACTTCGGGAACGATAAGGGCTATCTTTACCAGGTTCAGTTAATGTCCCTCGAAATTCTCTTGTTTGTTCTGCACTCAAGTGATCAACGTAAGCCTTACCAGCGTTAATTAAATGCACTGCATAATCATATAGTTTCTGATAGTAATCCGAAGCAAAAAATTTACGTTCTGCCCAGTCAAAACCAAGCCAATGAACATCTGCAGCTATTGCTTCTGCATATTCAATATCTTCCTTTTCCGGATTAGTATCATCAAAACGCAAATTACATTTGCCGCCCTCAAACTCCTCTGCGATACCAAAATTCAAACAAATAGATTTAGCATGCCCAACGTGTAGATAACCATTTGGCTCTGGCGGGAAGCGAGTATGAAGTCGTCCTTCATTTTTTCCATGCTTTAAATCATCGGCAATGATATGACGAATAAAATGATTGGATTCGGGTTTATTATTTTCAGACATGAGGCAAAATCTATGCGATATAAATTATAGTGAAATTATTGACATATATTACTAAACAATAAGGTTTAATTATAGTTAGGCAAAAAGCTAAATAGCACTGGACTCTTAGTAATACTTATTAAATTTATAAATAGTTAAATAATTAATTTAATAAACTTGTCTTTGTAATCTTTTTGGTAAATTCCCCTGTAATCCCATTGCATATTTCATAATTACATTTTTTACTAATGGCATTGCATCCACCATATCCAGGCCTGCATTGCGAACCCATTTAACTGGCGCCTGCTGATTTTCAAATAGATATTTGAACCCATCCATCAGATATAACATGTTACGATTTTCACCTTTACGCCAACGCTCATAACTTCGTAAAACTTGCTGTCTACCAATATCTCTTTTTCTATCGACAGCAGACTGAATTATATCGACTAATGTTGCAACATCCAGTAATCCCAAGTTTGCGCCAAGTCCAGCAAGGGGGTGAATAACATGTGCACTATCGCCAACCAATACCAAACGTTTGTCCGTGTAATGTGATGCTTCGGCGCGATACAATGGAAATGACTTGCGTTCTGTACATGCTGTAATTTGACCAAGTTCAAAATCAAATGCGTTTGCTAGCTCTCTAAAGAATGCACCCTCTTCCATATCTATTAACGTTTTAACCTGGTCTGGTTTTCCAGACCAGACAATTGCAGATTCATTTTGCTTGGCCATGGGTAAAAACGCGAGTGGGCCGTTTGATAAAAAACGTTGCCTTGCTATCTGTTCATGTGGTTTTTCAGTTATTACTGTGCAGCCCAATGCGGATTGTTTGTAATCGTGTTTTTTAAACTGAATACCTGCCAGTTTTCTAACTATTGATTGACTTCCGTCAGCAGCAACAACCAGTTTGGCACTGTAATTTAAGTTATCTTCAGTCGTGATAGTAACACTATCATTATTATGCGAAATTGATTTTGGTTTTACCGACCATAAACAGCGGATATTCTCCATGTCTAACATAACATCTTGTAAGACATCAGCTATTAATGCATAGGGAATAATATAACCCATTGTCGATTGACATATTTCTGCACTGTCAAAACAAATTTCACCAAGGCCGTTTTCATCCCAGACATGCATGGCGCGATAATGACCCAGATCTTCTTTAATAATACGTCGCCAGGCTCCTGCTTGCTCAAGTAAGCAACGAGAAGCGGGACTAATAGCAAATATACGAGGGTCTTTAGGTTTTAAGTCTGCAATTTGCCTGGCACTTGCTTCTAGTAAAATAACGCTAATACCTGCTTTTGCCAAAAGACAAGCACAGGTACTACCAGATATACCTGCACCAATAACAATAACATCTGCATCAAGTTCTGACATCGGCCTTAACTCACTTCACGTACTAGTTCCGGTTGCTTACCGATGATACCCATCGCCGTTTGCATTAACTGACTTTTAGCAGGCGGTAAAATATCCGTAATTAACATCGCCAGTCCTCTACCAATATCAAGAACTGGTAATTGATTGTAAAAACATCTGGCTAAACCATTAGTAAAATATGTAATCCGCTTTTGATCAGCTTCTCGTGCCGTATAATAATTCTGCAAGATTGTTTTATTATTCAATTTCAGACCTTTTGCTAATCCGTCATTAACAGCATCAACAAAACCAGCTACATCTCGTAAACCAAGATTAAATCCTTGTGCTGCATTTGGATGCAAGGTGTGGGCGGCATTTCCTAAAAGTAACAGGTTTTGTTGAAAGTGGGATTCTGCCGAATGAAAGCTAATCGGGTAGCTTCTTCGTTCACTGATATCAATGATCTTTCCGAGTCTCCTGCCTAGTTCACCCTGCACACATTGAATAAAAGATTTGTCATCCAAATTTTGGTAAAAACCGATTTCATCATTATCCACAACGAAGACCAACACTGATTGATTATCTTTGATTGGCAATAACGCAATGGGGCCATGAGGAGTAAAACGTTCATACGCCGTTGCATTATTTGATTTTTCAGTTATTACATTCGCAACAAATGCGGTTTGATTAAAATCATGCTGCGTCGTTTTAATATCAGCAAGGCGCCTAACAGTAGAATTGGTACCATCAGCTCCAATTAACAAACTCGTAGTTGCTTGATGCTCTTCTCCATGCTGACTCCAGACAATATGCATAGAGGATTCAGTGCTATGAAAATCCCGTAGCTCTGCAGGACAAATAAAATCAATATTTTTATGTTTTAGTATTTCACCATGCAAGGTTTTTCCCAGAGCACTTGCAACGACGACAAAACCCAGATTATCAACTGCGGCCTCACTCGCGTGCAAATGAGTAAAAGCAAATTTCCCTTTTTCAGATATATGTATTTGTTTTATCGGAAAAGCATCTTGTTGCAACCGTTGCCATAGACCGAGGTTTTCAAATATACGTTTTGATGATAATGATAATGTAATGCCGCGCACATCAAATGTTGAGGTCTCTTTTTGCTTAAGACTAGTCGCATCGATTAAACCAATCTTCAACCCCGTGGATGCCAGTGAAAGGGCGAGACTACTGCCCACCATCCCAGCACCAGAAATAAAGATATCGTAGTCAACAGACATTATGCTGCCTTTGCCATTAGCTCCATAATATCGTCTGCATCTTTGGGAGCAGATTTACTCAGTACTTCATAACCATTTTTGGTAACGAGTACATCATCTTCGATACGTATCCCAATGTCCCACCATTTTTCTGCCAGATCTTTTACTCCTGCAGGCATATAGAGACCTGGTTCAACCGTCATTACCATTCCAGGTTCCAGCATACGCCATTCATCGTCCAGTTTATAATCACCGACATCATGAACATCCATGCCCAACCAGTGACCAGTGCGATGCATGTAATAAGAACGGTAGGCTTGATCATCTAATAATTGATCGATATCGCCTTTTAAAATACCTAGTTCCAGCATACCTTCAGTTAATACTTTAACAGCGGCATCATGGGGATCGTTCCAATGATTACCAGGTTTAACTTTTTCAATCGCAGCATACTGTGCTGCCAGTACTACATCATAGACTTGTCGCTGGGCCTTGCTGAATTCGCCGTTAATCGGAAAAGTACGTGTAATATCGCTTGCGTATCCATCAAACTCTGCACCTGCATCTATGAGTAATAACTCACCATCATTTAATGCATCCTTGTTTTCGGTGTAATGCAATATACAACCATTGGCCCCACCACCAACAATAGAGGGATAAGCAGGTGCTCGTGCGCCTTGTTGCATAAATTCGTATAACAATTCAGCTTCAATCTGATATTCATACATAGACGGACGACATTGTTGCATTGCGCGGACATGACCAGCCGCAGCAATCTTCGCTGCTTTGCGCATTAGTTTGATCTCATGACTGCTCTTATAGAGACGCATATCATGTAAAAAATGATTCAATGAAATAAACTCTTCTGGTGCTGTGACCCCCGCTCGAGATTTGCCACGTATCTGATTTACCCAATTCAATACTCGTTGGTCAAAATGTTGATCACTACCCATGTTATAAAAAATACGATCATGTCCCTCTATCAATCCAGGCAATATCTCATCCATATCTTCAATTGGAAAAGCGTCATCGGCACCATAAATATCAATAGCGCCTTTAAGACCTGCACGTCGCCCATGCCATGTTTCCATATCAGCGTCCCGCTCTCGACAAAATAATAAATATTCACCATCACTACGATCAGGTATTAACACGGCAACGGCTTCTGGTTCTGGAAAAGCGGTTAAGTAATAAAAGTCACTGTCGGCTCTAAACGGAAATTCAACATCGCGATTACGTATATATACGGAAGCAGTTGGAATAATAGCGATGCTATCTGAACCAATTAAATCCATCAGCTTTTTACGGCGTCTTTTATATTCTTTATCGTTTTTCAATGTAATACTCTGGATGATTCGTTTTGATTTACGTTATTATCAAAGTCCTGTTGTAAGGTCAGGACACCAATACGCACATACTCAACTAATTCAGTCAATGCTGCCTCTGACGATTCATCTTCCTCAGGCTGTGTCTCCAGTTGCGCTATTTTTGCCAAATCCTTAATAAACTCTTCACAGTCACTGGATAATGGTCTTTCATTGTTAAAACCACCAAGCCCGAGTCCAGATAAAAAACCGGCACACCATTCAGATAATGCGGTCGCTCGTTCAGCAATTGATTCATCATCGTCCGGTATCAGTAATTTAAATGTAATTTCTTCTGATTCAAGAACATTAACAACATTTTCGCCTATGGCGTCCAATACAACATATGCCTGTTCCAGGGCAATATGATCATCGAGCCCACTGACAAGATGATCACGTAACAATTCCATTTGCAATTCATTATGAAAGATAAAATACGCACTCATTACACCGTGACATTCTGCCGCACGTGTTCCGGCTCGAGACTCAATTAATCCAGAGTTGAGTGTGTCGTAATCCAGTTCCATTTAAGTCTACCCATATAAAATATTGACTATTTTTTAATACACAAATTTCACTAATTATCTACCAGAATCATACAATATATTGTCAATAACGTCGCTCTGCGCTGCTCGTGGTTGACCCTGCTATGCTGGCACTTTATATTGCAGTTTGAGAGTTGTAATTGCAGGCCAGACTTCTGGTTTTAACTGTTTAACAGGAATATATTATGACAGATGAAGATTTAGATAATTCGGACCTGGCTTCACTCGAAGCGAGGGTAGATGATTTGATTAAAACTGTAGACGAATTGAAATCGGAAAATTCGGCCCTGCGAAACCAACAAGAAAGTCTGGTTAATGAACGAGCTATTTTAATTGAAAAAACCGAACAGGCACGAAACCGAATAGAGTCAATGATTAGTCGCTTAAGGGCAATGGAAACTCGCCCATGAGTGAAATGGCACCAATCAAAGTCAATATCCTCGATAAAGAGTACCTGATCAGTTGTAGCGAAGAGGAACGAGAACAATTACGAAGTGCCGTTGATACCCTGAATGAAAAAATGCTGGAAATGAAAAACAGTGGTAGTGTGATTGGAACAGAGCGAATTGCGGTGATGACTGCCCTGAATATGACACATGAACTTCTAGCTTACAAACAAAAAAATCAGGACTATACTTCTAATATTGATAGCACATTAAAAAGGCTACAAAGCAAAATAAACAATGCCCTAGTGAGAGAAACACAGTTGGACATAGAGGATCCCATCTCACAGGGTAGTTAATTTTCAAGCTTGGGTATCTTCTGTGGTGTTCGTCATCATACTCGTGGTGACTTGAGCCTATAAGATACGTAACCGGGAGTCCGAAAACAGTGTTGTTGTGCATGTCCATCCACGTGGAAAGCCTGATACGCTGTTTCCTAGGATGCCCACTTGAACCTCTGGTTCAAGTTCAATGTTTGAGACGACATTGCGGTTGATACCCCCTACTATTTTTATATTTATGAACTACTGGTTAATGAAATCTGAGCCTTCAGAGTTCAGTATTGATGATTTAAAAAATAGACCAAAAAAAACTGAGCCCTGGGATGGAGTAAGAAATTATCAGGCGCGCAATATGATGCGTGACGATATGAAAAAAGGCGATCAGGTTTTTTTCTATCATTCTAACTGTGATGAACCAGGTATTGTTGGAGTTATGACAATTTGTAAGGAAGGTTATCCTGATCACACTGCGTTTGATCCTAATGACAAGCATTTTGATCCTAAAAGTGATCCGGAAAATCCACGCTGGTTTTATGTTGATGTTAAATATAAACGTAAACTAAAACGCACCATCACCTTATCGGAACTACGTAAATATAAAAAGTTAGAGCAGATGAAACTGTTACAAAAAGGAAATCGTCTTTCGATCATGCCCGTTAGCAAAAAAGAATGGGATTTTATTTTAGGCCTCGAATAATAGTTTCACATTAAAAATAATGTTGCCAAGCCTAGAAAAGTCATAAATCCAATGACGTCAGTTACTGTCGTCAAAACTACACTTCCAGCAATTGCCGGGTCAATACCGAATGATTTTAATATAAACGGGATTACTGCGCCCGCAAATGCAGCAACGATAAGATTAATAAGCATTGCCATGCCGATGATTAAGCCAAGTGATTGATCATTGAACCAAAGCAATACAACCAATCCCACAATACATGACCACACCAGACCGTTAAGAGTACCCACTGCTAATTCTTTATATAGTAATGGCTTAACGTTAGTTTTTACCAGTTGTCCCTGTGCAATGCCCCGAATGGCAATTGTTAGTGTTTGACTTCCGGCAATACCACCCATACCAGCAACAACAGGTAATAAAATAGCGAGAGCAACCAGTTGCTGTATTGTGTCTTCAAAACGACCAATCACCCAGACACCAAGAAATACTGTTAAGAGATTTATGCCTAACCAGATTGCACGACGACGAGTACTTGTAATGACAGAAGCAAACATATCATCTTCACTACTCAAACCAGCCATACTTCTGACAGTCTGATCAGCCGCATCCTGAATCACGTCAACAACATCATCAATCGTGACGCGACCTAATAGATGGCCTTGATCATCTACAACAGCTGCAGAAACAAGATCGCGCTGCTCAAATAATTTTGCGACTTCGGTAGTAGCGACTTTTGCATTTAAACATGGAGATTCATCTAACCATTCAGCAACAGTTGTGGTTTCATCTTTTACAAGTAAATCTGTGAGATGTAGTACACCAAGATATTGATTATCTCTATCTACAACCATGATGTTGTCGGTATCTTCCGGAATTTCGCCAATTCGCCGAAGATATCGCGCGACAACATCTAAGGTTACATCTGTTCGTACAGATATAACATCAAGATTCATTAGTCCGCCAGCTGAATCCTCAGGGTAAGTCATGATTGATGCAAGCCGATGACGATTTTGCTCATCCATAGCTGACAATATTGTTTCAGCAACATCCTCTGGTAAATCTTGCAAAATGTCTGCAACATCGTCGGTATCCAGATCTTGTGTTGCAATTACAACCTCATGTGGCTGCATTTGTTCCATTAATTCAGCGCGTACAGCATCTTGTGTATGCGATAACACATCGCCTTCGATTTCAGGATCGAGTAATTGCCAAACCTGAGAACGCTGTTGTTTTGGCAAGCCTTCGATAATGTCAGCTATCTCTGAGGGGTGCAGAGCATCAACAACAGAACGCGCCAGCTGTTCATCATCTTG
>JBCCHP010000051.1:0-8740 GCA_039028675.1 Pseudomonadota bacterium
GTTGGCGCAATAGATGAACATGGCATATGTCCTGCTGCCGATCATTATCAGGGTAACAATGGTATGCAACGATTTCTGGCGGATGGTCAGGCGGCATCGGACACATTACAGGAATCATTATCGGAAGATTCTGAGAGATTAAAACTCGATGATATCGAATTATTAGCACCAATAATCAAGCCAGATAAATTATTCGGTGTGACATTAAATTATGCCGATCATATTGAAGAAACAGGATTGGAAAAACCTGAATATCCTACCTTTTTTAATAAGCAAAATAGTTGTGTCATTGGGCATGATGCTGCAATCCATTTACCCAGGGTCTCCGAGAAACTTGATTACGAAGGTGAACTAGGGCTAGTGATTGGCAAGCGTTGTCGAAATATTTCTGAAGAACAGGCTAAACAAGTGATAGCAGGTTACACCATTGTGAATGATGTCAGCGTGCGTGACTGGCAAATGCGTTCACATACCTGGACCTTAGGTAAGTCTTTTGATACGCATGGCCCTATCGGCCCATGGATTGTCACTAGCGACGAACTAGGCGATCCACATAGTTTGGATATCAAGACATGGATAAATGATGATAAGCGCCAGGATTCGAATACGAAGCATTTAATCTATGATTGTTATTACCTCGTGCATTACCTGTCACAAGTCATGACGCTGGAGCCGGGTGATATTATTGCGACAGGCACAAGCGGCGGAGTCGGCGTCAAAATGAAACCCAGAGGCTATATGCATGCGGGTGATTCAGTCACTATAGAAATAGAAAAAATAGGTAAACTGACAAATAAAATAATTAATGAACCTGACTCTGCCAGCTTTATTGAATAGTCAGGATTGATTCATTTCGCCTGAATCGATCTTTTCTAGTAGCACTTGCATGAGATCAAATCGTTGAAGTGGCTTATCCATTTCCAATAAAGTTTGTTTCGTCTTTAATTCGAATGGCAAGATTTCAGCCAATCGATCACTTACCCAGTTTGCCTCGTCAAAACGTTCTTCCTCATTAACAAAAGGTAATTCATAGCGTTTGGCAATCTCTTTTAATAATTCAGAAAAACCAAGATAGTCTTCAGGGATAATATCGTCATCTTCATCAACATAAATGACTTCTGCCAAACGTAAGTTATCGTCTTGCATGCGAGATGACATGATCCGAATTCGTTTAACTCCACGAACAGTAATACCCAATAAACCATCTGATAATTGTTCCCAATCCACAATCCTGACATAGGTGCCGAAAGGATTTATGTCAGCAGGTTGACCCGCTTCATTACCATCGCTAATGAGACAGATACCAAAACCCGCATCTTCTCGCATACATTTTTTTACCATATCGAGATAACGTGGCTCAAATAAACGTAACGGCAATTCACCTTCCGGGAACAACACAACATTTAAAGGGAATATAGGGATTTCAGTCATTACTTTTCTTTTAATACATCAATCAGTTTTTTATGAATGCCGCCAAACCCACCGTTACTCATGACAACAATTTGATCGCCCTGCTGCACAATGCCTTTTACCGCAGTAACAATAGCATCAATATCAATAAAGACCTGACATTTTTCACCAAGTTCATGCATGCTATCTTTTAAGTTCCAATCAATCGTATCCGGTTGAAATAATATGATCATGTCCGCCTCTTTAAATGAGCTGGCCAAGGTTTTCGAATGAACTCCCATCTTCATGGTATTAGAGCGCGGCTCCATAATAGCGATGATTCGTTTTTCATTTACATGTGATCTTAATGCCGCAAGTGTAGAATGAATTGCTGTTGGATGATGCGCAAAATCATCATATAGCGCCGTGCCATTTTCTTGGTAAAGACATTCAAGTCTACGCTTAACAGATTTAAATTCAGCTAGTGCATTAGCAGTCACGTCAACTGGGATTCCAATATGATTCGCTGCAATGATCGCCGCTAGTGCATTTTTGGCATTATGCTTACCTAATAAGGTCCATTTAATTGTTGCCATATTTTGGTCTTGATAGGTCACGACAAATTCTGTGAAATCATTGTTGATTTGTTGCAGTCGCCAGTCTGACGTCTCCTCACCAAATGTTTTTTTGTCCGACCAACAACCCATCTCAATCACACTTTGCACTGCATCATCTTCGTCTGGATAAATGATTTGTGTCGATCCGGGTAAGACGCGAATCATATGATGAAACTCTCGCTTAATTGCATCCAAATCTGTAAATATATCGGCGTGATCAAACTCAAGATTATTGATAATTAACGTCCCTGGATGATAATGGATAAACTTTGAACGTTTATCTGAAAACGACGTATCGTATTCATCTGCTTCAATAACAAAGTATTCACTTTCGGTCAGTCTGGCTGAAAGTCCGAAGTTTTCTGCAACACCACCAATTAAAAAACCTGGATTTTTCCCTGCATATTCCAGAATCCAGCTCAGGATCGTTGTTGTCGTTGTTTTGCCATGCGTACCGGATACTGCCAATACATGTTTATTGATTAATACCTCACGATATAACCATTCAGGACCTGAACAAAATACAAGTTTGTTTTCCAAAACATATTCAAGTGCCGGATTGCCGCGGGATATTGTATTTCCCACAATCACCATATCGGGTCTGGGTTGCAGATGTTCTGTTAAGTAACCTTCTTGTAATTCAATTCCTATTGCCTGAAGTTGATCACTCATTGGCGGATACACATGCTGATCTGAGCCTGTTACTTTATGTCCGAGCGTTATTGCAATCTGTGCAATGCCACCCATGAAAGTGCCACAGACTCCTAATATATGTATATGCATTAAACGTTACCGCTGGAAAAAAAGGTTGATGAAATACTTAACATCAACCACATATAACTGATAGCGAGCATAAAACTGGTGAAAATTCCGGCCTCTAATGCATGACGTAATACATAAGACATAATGACTAGATTCCAGATAGCCAAACAAGCAAGCATTAAAACTGAAAAACCATGTATTGGGTCCTGACCCATTTGGTTTTCAGGGTACATGCTCAATAATATATAAACCGGTAAGGCAATTAGACTTAAAACAGCACCAATGCCATATAGAGAAGTTAATGTCTGTAAATAACGTGATTTTTTACGTGTTAGGGTGAGTAAGACATATATAAAGCCACCTAGTATTGACACTTCAAGAATAGCCGAGAAAAATGCTCTGACAGGTGTTTCCGTGACTGATAATAATAAAACTGCCGTCAGTGCATAAGCCCCTAGCGCATAAGCTAGTAACCCTGTCGACGCAGGAATATCCTGCGGTTTTTTTCGAAACAGACAAATATTGAGAAACGCCAAAAACAGCACTCTGGATTCAGCTAACATGATGATGCTTAATAATTAACATGATGTCGTATTGTACACGTTACCGACGTCTGAAATCTGAATAATCATATTGCATGATTGGGTCAAATTGTTTAAGAGTATCATCAAAAAGATAGGTTGTTGCCTGACTGACACCATTAAACCAGTTTGCCTTGACCTGCATATAAGCACCAACATGACTGAATATTATTTCATCACCAATGCTTAAGGGTTGTTCGAAAGTATAGTCGCCAAATAGATCGCCACTTAAACAAGTACAACCGGCTAGTCGATATTGAAAGCTACCATTCTCATCACTACTCATGACCTTTGGCTTATATTGATACTCAAAGACTTCGGGTAAATGATTAATACTACAATCCAGCATTGCAATAGTGCCTTCAGCACTCTCTATTAAATCGATAACCCTGGAAATAAGATAACCGGTATGGCCAACCACTGCCTTGCCCGGTTCAATAAATAAATTGACATCATGCTTAGCCCTGATTGAACTGGCAATACTGACTAAGCATGAATGATCAGTATCATGGAATAGATAGCCACCCCCTAAATTAAACCACTCAATATCTAGATTAAGCATGGATATTATTTCCAATACTCGTTCAATCGTTTGCTGCCACTCATTAAAATTAGTTGATTCGCAATTATTATGTACGTGCACACCTTTAATCTGTTCACAAAAACGATTGTTTATTTCCAAAGCATACCTCAATTGTGATTCAGTCATTCCCAACTTTGAAACAGGCCGACAAGGGTCATAACGAATATCTTTAACAAAAGATAATTCCGGGTTAATCCTTATACCAATACTGGTTTGATCTGTTAGAGACGTTGTAATGTTCTGTAACTGGTTAAATGAATTAATACTGATGTAGTCAGCAAGCTGTTGAATATCGCTCCATTCATTCTGCTTATAAACTGGTGATGTAATATGCAGGGATTGATGATCATCGAGGATTTCATTTGCAAATCTTAATTCATACAAGGAACTGCAGGAGAAGCCTGTCACTAATGGCTGTATGAGTTTCAGTAATCCGGTATTGTTTGCGGCCTTGATAGAATACAGTGGCTTGATATTGGCGCTGGATGATATTTCATTAATAGCGTCTAAAATGCTTCGAATTGCTTGCTTGTCATAAACATAACATGGCGTTTTTAGTGTTTGTCTGCGTATTTCTGAAACTTTCATGCTATGTTTGCTCTAAATCAGGTAGTTACACATGAGGAATAAATAATGATTATCAAATCCTGTTTAGCCAGTTTTCTTCTATTATGTTCTTATTCTGCGATGGCTGAGTCTGAATACAGAGATCCGAATAGTATGGATCAAAAAGAATACGCACAAGCTCGCGAAAAAGCGATGCTGCATGAAGAATGCATGAATGATTTTTCATTAGATAAAATACAGCTGCAGGCAGATGTGCGTGTTATAGCGGATCATGCTATGAAGGAGTGTGCTCCTGTACTTGAGGAATTATATAACATGCTCGTTGAATGGAATTATCCGCCAGAATTTGGCAGTTATTATGTCTCCGGCATCAGCAATCGTAATGCCAGTCGACTGCTTTCCAATCTGATGAGATACATGGCAATGCCAAGACAATAGGCCTTAGAAATTATGTTTAGAAGAACTATTATTAGAAAAAATAAATGGTGCCAGTTGATTTAGTGCCTGCTCATAAACATTTCTTTTAAATGAGACAACTTCGTCGACGGGATACCAGAAATCTACCCATTTCCATAAATCAAATTCCGGTTCTAATGAATTCTCAAGATTAACGTGACTTTCATCAGACACTAGTTTTAGTAAATACCAGATCTGTTTTTGACCAATGCATAACGGATAAGCATTTTGTCTTATAAAGCGTTTTGGCAACCAGTATTTTAACCAATCATCGGTCGCGCTGAGTATTTCGACATCTTCGGGCTGCAAACCAACCTCTTCCTTTAATTCCCTATACATTGCCTCTTCGGGAGTTTCATCTTTCTTAATACCGCCCTGTGGAAATTGCCATGCGTCCATACCTAATCGTCGCGCCCAAAACACCCTTCCCTCTTCATTAGAAAGAATAATGCCTACATTTGCTCTGAAGCCTTCTGCGTCAATCATGGTGTTCTGTAACTAATTTACTAATACTGAATTTTCCAACAATCAGACAATTCAAGCAAATCGATAATGCTGCTTGCCATCTGCAGACAAATACCTAGACTAGCCGCTTGCTTAAAATTTTAAAAAAATTATGAAACTGGCTATCTTTGATCTTGATAATACCCTGATTGCAGGTGATAGCGATTGTCTTTGGGGTGAATATCTCATTGAGATAGAAAAAGTCGACGCAGAAATCTATCGTCAGGGTCATGAGCAGTATTATCAGGACTATCTAAATGGTGAACTGGATATCCGGGAATTTCTGGAATTTCAATTAAAGCCGCTTGCCGATAATAACATGCAGGTTTTACTCGAATGGCGTAAGGATTATGTCGAAAAGAAAGTTAAGCCGCTAGTTTTGGCACAGGCTCAGGTATTGGTCGAACAACATCGTGACCAAGGGCATGCATTATTAATCATTACAGCTACCAATCGATTTTTAACCGAACCAATCGCCGCGATTTTTAATATTCATGATTTAATTGCATGTGAACCTGAAATGATAAATGGTGAATATACAGGTAATGTATCTGGCACCCCATCATATGCTGAAGGTAAAGTGACACGTTTGCAGCGATGGCTAGTAGCACAACCTCAGCAACCAGAAGAAACCTGGTTCTATAGTGATTCTCACAACGATATACCATTGTTAAGCCAAGTTAATCATCCTGTCGCCGTAGATCCTGATGACCTTTTACGCAAGCAAGCTGTTACCAACGGCTGGCAGATTATTTCATTGCGTGATTGAAATTAGGAAAGACCGCAGGATTGCGTTCTTATGACATAAATTTTTTTATAAAATTTTAGCGACGGCGTCTCTTTCTTCTTCGAGTTCCTTCCGAGTAATATCCAGCATCTGTTGACCGAACTCATCAATTTCCAGTCCCTGAACAATACTGTAATCACCATCCTGGCATATGCAGGGAAATGAGAACATTAGTCCTTCCGGAATACCATAACTTCCGTCACTAGACACGCCCATACTCACCCAATCTCCCGCTTTAGAACCTAATGCCCAATCATGCATATGGTCAACCGCGCCACTTGCAGCAGAAGCCGCACTTGACGCACCTCTTGCATCAATAATTTCTGCACCACGTTTCGCAACTCGAGGAATGTATTCATCTTTATACCAATTAAAATCAACCATATCTCTTGCAGCCTGACCAGCTACTTCAGCATGACTAATATCTGGGAATTGAGTTGTAGAATGATTTCCCCAAATGATCATTTTTGAAATTTCACTTACTTTGGAATCTGTTCGTGCAGATAGCTGTGCCAGAGCACGATTATGATCAAGACGGGTCATTGCTGTAAAATTTCTGGGGTTTAAATCTGGCGCACTTAACATTGCGGTATGTGCATTGGTATTTGCCGGATTACCGACTACCAGAACCTTGACATCACGCGCTGCATTATCGTTAAGCGCTGCTCCCTGTACCTTGAAAATACCTCCATTGGCTTCCAGCAAATCACTGCGTTCCATACCCGGGCCACGTGGTTTGGCTCCTACCAACAATGCATAATCAACATCCTTAAAGGCCTGATTAGCATCATCCGCGAGCACGAAACCCTCGACCAGAGGAAAGGCACAATCGTCTATTTCCATGACGACGCCTTCAAGTGCACGCATCGCAGGCGTGACTTCTAGTAATTGTAAAATGATGGGCTGATCAGCGCCTAACATTTGACCCGAAGCAATACGAAACAATAAAGAATAGCCAATTTGTCCGGCGGCGCCTGTGACCGCAACTTTAACGGGTGCCTTCATGAATGATAACTCCTAACGGTAGTACAAAATGCGTTAATCGATTGATTGATATTTTTAACGCTTGTCCATTGAGACATAATCGCGAGACTCATGACCCATGTAAAGTTGGCGAGGACGGCCAATTTTAAAATCAGGGTCCTGCATCATCTCTAACCATTGAGCAATCCAACCAGCCGATCGGGCAAGTGCAAACATGACAGTGTACATTGAAGTCGGAATGCCTAGCGCTTTAAGGATAATACCTGAATAAAAATCTACATTTGGATAGAGCTTACGCTCAATAAAGTATTCGTCTTTCAAGGCAATCTCTTCCAGACTCATCGCAATATCAAATAGCGGTTGATCAACAGTATCGATATCTTCCAATAGATCATGGCAGACCTTACGGATAATCGTCGCCCTAGGATCGTAATTTTTATATACGCGATGGCCAAATCCCATTAATCGAAATGAATCATTTTTATCTTTGGCTCTGTCAATAAATTTTGGAATATTTTTAACATCTTCTATTTCAGCCAGCATAGATAATACGGCTTCATTAGCACCCCCATGTGCTCTACCCCATAGCGTTACAATTCCTGCCGCGATACAGGCAAATGGATTAGCTTCGGCACTCCCTGCCAAACGCACAGTAGAAGTAGATGCATTCTGTTCATGATCAGCATGCAGAATTAACATCAGATTCAACGCCTTCACCGCAATCGGATTTGGCACATATTCGCGCATCGGCACAGAAAACATCATATTTAGAAAATTTTCGACGTAACCCAAATCGTCCCGTGAATAGACAAAAGGATGTCCCATAGAGTGTTTGTAGCAATGTGCAGCCAGAATTGGCATCTTTGCAATCACACGTATTGCTGTGAGCTCTCTATCAACCGGGTCATTGATATCCATTGCTTCGTGATAATAAGAGGACAATGCACCAGTCACGCCAATTAACATTGACATAGGATGCGCGTCGTAAAGGTATCCGTTGTAAAAACGCTCTAGATGCTCATGCACCATGTTTCGTTTATTTAGATTTGCACGAAATTCATCGAACTGTGATTGCGAGGGTAATTCGCCATAAAGTAATAAATAGCAGACCTCAAGATAGGTACTATTTTCTGCAAGTTGCTCAATAGGGTAACCGCGGTGAAGAAGAATACCTTTCTCACCATCCAGATAAGTTATTGCACTTTTACATGATGCCGTAGTGACGAAACCCGGATCGAAGGTAAACATACCTAGTTCTTTGTACAATGCTTTGGTATCGATAACAGGCGCACCATAAACGCCTGTCAATACAGGACACTCAACTTGCTTTCCTGAACGGTTATCGGTAATGGTTACCGTGTCTGACATGAAACTTCTCCCTAAAAATACAAATTTACCGTTATAGTTTTTTTATAGTTCGAGTAGCATACAGGTCTTAGTAGCAGTGCAGCAAGCATGCCTCACTAAAATAGGACTAATTTATGCATATAATTTTATAGATATATAATAA